>JBCDLQ010000390.1:0-3346 GCA_039414335.1 Pseudomonadota bacterium
AGGGCCGGCTGGCCCTGAAGGTGCCTCACCGCTGACAGCTGAAGAGGACGGAACACTGTCCTACCTTACTGCAGACGTGCAGTTTCGACTGGACGGGCAGTATTCCCAACCTGCGGTTGTCATTGGCTCCCGCTCCAATTCTGCCTCTGGTAGCGGAGCGGTAGTGATTGGCGGCCAGGACAACTCTGCGACTGCAGAAGGAGCTGTAGTCGGCGGTGGCCGGGGGAACTCCATCTATCGGCTGGACGGGAGGGGAGACGCCAACTCTGGCGAATTCGCAGTGATCGGTGGAGGACAGGCTAATGAGGTCACTGGAATGTTCTCAACTATTGGCGGTGGATGGTCAAACAGAGCTTCAAACTTCCAATCGACGGTCGGAGGAGGCCTCTTCAACAACGCTGCAGGCCAGGGCAGTGTGGTTGGCGGGGGTTGGAGCAACTACGCCAGTGACAATTCGGTTGTTAGCGGCGGCAACAGGAATGTTGCCGGGGGTAGCCACGCAACGGTGAGCGGCGGCCATCTCAATGCAGCATTGGGTGACCACGCAACGGTGGCCGGCGGAGACGAGAACTGCGCGGGCTCGGCCTTCAGTTGGGCGGCTGGGCGTAGAGCAAAGGTCAGACGTTCGAGCGAATCGACCTTGGGAGGCTCCTGCGATGAAGACGTCCCAGTAGGAGATGACAGAGGAACCTTCATTTGGGCCGACAGCACCTTTGAAGACTTTATCAGCAGCGGCCCCAACCAGTTCCTGATTCGTTCGGCAGGCGGCGTTGGCATCAACACCAACGCTCCGCGGTCGGAGCTGCACGTTCGTGGCCCCAGTCCCGACTCCATCTTCGGTGGTCAGCTTCGGATCGAATCCTCTGAAGAGGACGGAAGCGAGGAAAGCGGTGGGGCGGTGTCCTTCCAGGGTCACGATGGCAGTATTCCGAGAGTCTGGGGAGTGATTCGCAGCGTCAAGGAAAACAACACGGTCGGCAACACCGACTCGGTCATGCGCTTCTACACACGCAGCTTTGCCACCAGCCTGCGCGAGACGATGCGGATCGATTCCGACGGCAACGTCTACAACAGCTCGGGCAGCTGGTCCGTGCTGTCAGATGAACGTTTGAAAGAAGACATCGAGCCGTTGGACGGTGCGCTGGATCGACTGCTGGCGCTGGAAGGCGTGACTTTTCGCTATCGCAGTTCCGAATCCGAGTTGATGGCCGATGGGCAACGCACCGGCTTTCTTGCGCAGCAGGTGGAAACGGTTATGCCCGAGTGGGTGGGTGAGAACGCCGACGGCGTCAAATTTATTAGTCCCTCGGGTTTTGAGGCGATGACTGTCGAAGCCCTGCGTGAGCTGGCCGAGCGTCAAGACACCCTGATCAACAACCTGCAAACTCGACTGGAAAACCAACAGCGGCAGCTGGTCCGCCTTGAGGTACAGCTTCGCGCGCTCGCTGGAGTGCGCGATCCAGCCCTCGATTCATCGCAGGCAGCAACAGGAGAGACACCATGATGTGCCTTGCCAAACGACGCTGGCTTTTGCGAGTGAAGGCCGCTCTGCTTGCCGCCGCACTGCTCGCTGCCCCGGCCTGGGCTGGCCCGCCCTGGTCCATTGCCTGGTGGAGCATCGATGGCGGGAGCCAGCAAGACTCCAGTGGCGGGACCTGGGGGCTGTCCGGCAGTCTGGGGCAGTGGGATGCCACCTCATCAGCTGCGGCCCAAGGCGGTCAATGGGCCCTGACCGGCGGTTTCTGGGCGCTGCCCATGGACAGAAACGAAGACACGGATCGAATCTTCAGCAGCCGATTTGAATAAGCGGTCAGTGATTGTAGGGAGCTGTACTTTTGTTTCCGTCGACCAGCAGCGTTGTCCGCGTCCATGCCAAACGGATGTCGTCACGATCAGGCAAATCGCCCTGCAGCTTGCCCCGACGCCCAGGCCCATTGGAAGTTATGGCCGCCGAGGTGGCCCGTGACGTCGACGACTTCGCCGATGAAATAGACGGCGGGTAGCTTCTTGGCCTCCATGGTTTTTGACGACAGCTCATCCGTATCGACGCCGCCGATCGTGACTTCGGCCGTTCGATAGCCTTCCGTACCGGCGGGCCAGACGGTCCAGGGTTGGCAGTGTTTGCAGATGGACTCGATGGCCGCGTCACTCAGGTCTGCCATCGTCGAATCGTCGAACCACAGCTCGCACCAGCGCTCGGCGACGCGTTTCGGAAGCACTTCCGAGAGCACGGTTTTCAAGTGCGCGCGAGGACGATCCACGCGCAGGTTCTTAAGCGTGGTCTCTAGATCCAGCTCGGGCAGCAGATCGATCTCTACGGGCTCGCCTTGCTGCCAATAGCTCGAGACCTGCAGCATCGCCGGGCCGCTCAGGCCCTGATGGGTGAACAGGATGTTCTCTCGGAACTCACCATCGCCAGTCAACGAGCGCGTATCGACCGAGACCCCGGCGAGCCCCTCAAGTTGTTCAAGCTTTCGGCCTTCGAAAACGAAGGGCACCAGGGCGGCACTTGTCGGCAGCACCTTGAGCCCGTGCGCCCGGGCAAAGTCGAAGCCCCAGCCCGTCGCCCCCATGCGCGGAATGGAGTAACCGCCGGTCGCGATCACCAGCGATTCGCACTCGATCGTCTCCGTAGGCGTGCTGATCCGATGGGGCGGTCCGAGCTGCTCGATGGTCACGGGCGTGTGCGTCTGGACCTGAGCACCGACTCGCTCGCACTCGCTCATCAGAATCCGGACGATGTCCTTGGAGGAGCGATCGCAGAATAGCTGGCCCAACTTCTTCTCGTGATAGGGCACCTCGTACTTCTCGACCAGCGCAATGAAGTCCCAGGGTGTATAGCGGCTCAGTGCCGACTTGCAGAAGTGGGGATTGGCCGACAGGAAGTTCTCAGGCCCCGAGTACATATTGGTGAAGTTGCAGCGCCCGCCACCGGACATGAGGATCTTCTTGCCGACCTTGTTGGCGTGATCAAACACGCGCACGGACCGCCCGCGCTCGCCAGCAGCAATGGCACACATCAGGCCGGCGGCTCCGGCGCCAATGATGGCAACGTCAGTCGTGGTAACAGTGCTCAAGTTGCGAATCCATAGTCAGTAGCGGTCACCAGTCCTACTCGTTTGCCGTCACAACAGGAATACAGGGCCGTTTGTGTGTTTTAACGGTAAGGGGTTGTCTTTGACAGAGCTCGGATCCGCTCTGCAGATAGCTTAGTCCCAGTTGTGAACCGAAGTCCTGGTTCTTGTTGAGCTCAAATGCTGAATTGTCTCGGCTAGCTCGGAGGAAGTGACCTACCGGGCAACGGCGCAATGCCCGACCCATGCACGCACGGAGATCCCCGTGCGCG
>JBCDLQ010000391.1:0-3311 GCA_039414335.1 Pseudomonadota bacterium
CCTCACACCGACTGATACCATCCGGGATCGAAGTCAGACTGACTGCTGAATTGGCTAGCGGCATTTGGAGGTAGTACTACATGAGTGAAATTGCCAAGATCACTGACCAGGAGGTACCACCCTGGGCGGCCGGTGCCGCCCAGCGCATGCATGAGCTGGACCCAGAGTTGACCGCCGAAGAGATCGACACGCTTCGTCCCTATGGCGTCGTGAAAGACTATGCGGAGGGTGAAATGCTCTTCCATGCAGGCGAGCCCAGCCAGTTCATCATCGCCCTCGAAGGGGGCATCGACATCCTCCACAAGACCGACGAAGGCGAGCGGGTGATCATTTCGCATGGGCCGGGCCATTACCTCGGTGAAACGGTCTCCATGAGCGGTGGGCGAGCGTTGATCTCCGCGCGGGCGCGAGAGCCGCTGAAGGCGTTGGTCATCGATGCAGACGGCACTCGCCAGATCATCGCGACGGAACCGGATCTCGGAGAAAAGATCCTGTTGAGCTTTATCCTGCGACGCATGCGGATGGTGGCCGAGCGTCTGGCCAATGTGACTGTTATCGGAGATTTCCGACGCAGCGACACCACCAGCCTTCAGAGCTTTCTGTCTCGCAACGGTATTCCCTTCGAAACCGCGGACTCAGAAAAAGAGCCGGTCCGCGTCTCCGAGTTGCTGTCACGACGCGGGCTGAGCGTGACAGACCTGCCGGCCGTCGTCTGCAATGAAAACGTGCTGGTACAACCCAGCAACAGAGAACTGGCCGAGTGTCTTGGGTTCACGGTAGATATTGACTGCGGCGTGACCTATGACCTTGCCGTGGTCGGCAGCGGCCCAGCGGGTATGACGGCAGCTGTGTATGCCGCATCCGAGGGCTTGAGCGTGGTTGTACTGGAAGCCTGTGCGCCCGGTGGCCAAGCCGCATCGAGTTCCAAAATTGAAAATTACATGGGTTTCCCCACAGGCATCACCGGACAAGCCCTGATGGGCAGGGCCTACTTGCAGGCGCAGAAGTTCGGTGCGCAAATCGCGATGGCGCGCGAACTTCAGTCTTTCGAATGCGGGGAAGGGCTGCACAAGCTGCGCATTGACGGCAACGATCTGATCTATGCGAAAAGTGTCGTCATCGCCTCTGGGGCGATTTACAGGCAACCCCAGCTGGATGGTCTGGACCGCCTTGGCGGCATCCATTACGCGGCCAGCCACGTAGAAGGCGAACTGTGCCGAGGCCGTGACGTGGCCGTCGTGGGTGGTGGCAATTCAGCGGGACAGGCAGCGATGTACTTGTCCAAGCGCGCCCGCCATGTCCATATTCTCATCCGAGGCAAGGACCTCAGCCACAGCATGTCCTCTTACCTGATCGATCGAATCGAAAAGACAGAAAACATCACGCTGCATTCCTACACGGAAATCCAGCGACTGAATGGCGAAGATCATCTCAAATCACTGATCGTCACAAACAACCAATCTGAAGCGGTCCAGGACCTCCCCGTCTCCCATCTTTTCATCTTCATCGGGGCTCAGCCAGGAACGAAGTTTCTTGAAGGTCAGATCGCACTGGATGCGAGGGGATTCGTTCTGACCGGCGATTCGATCGATCTGGACGCGCCCACGGAACACCCGTGGCCACTGAAGCGCAAGCCCTACCTGCTGGAAACCAGCTGCCCCCGAGTCTTTGCCGCAGGCGACGTTCGATCCGGCTCCGTCAAGCGCGTAGCGTCAGCGGTAGGCGAAGGATCGGTCTGCCTCCAGTATATTCATCGATCACTGGCTGAACTGGAAGACGCCTGATCTCACCGAAACGCCAACCGCTTTAGTCGAGGAAACCCATCACCATGAAAGCCATTCAGGTCACCGAGTTTTCTGATCCATCCGAGATTTCTGTCACGGACATCCCGGCACCGGGATCACCGGGTCCCGGCCAGGTACTGCTGACAGTAGCCGGCATCGGCGTGGGTTATTTCGATGGGCTTTTGATCAGCGGCCAGTACCAGATTCGCCCTGACCTGCCCTTCGTACCGGGCAGCTCCCTGTCGGGCACTGTCGCTGCAGTCGGGGATGGCGTAACGCATCTCAAGCCCGGCGATACGGTTGCCGCCTTCGCACTCCACGGTGCCATGGCCGAACAGATGCTGATCCCGGCCGCCTCCTGTGCCCCTCTGCCGCCCGCCATCGACTCGGCCGCGGCCGCCAACTTCTTCATTTCCTGGGCTACCAGTCTATTCGGCTTGCGCGAGATCGGCGGACTGCAGGAAGGTGAAACCGTACTCGTGTTGGGCGCATCAGGCAGCACGGGAACGACGGCCATCGAATGCGCCAGGGCCATGGGCGCCACGGTCATCGCCTGCGCCTCCAGCGACGCCAAGCGGCAGCACTGTCTCGACCACGGCGCTGATCTGGCCGTCGACTACACGACTGATGACTGGCGCGATCAGGTCAAGGAGGCCACGGGCAAGCGCGGTGTGGATGTGATCTACGATCCCATCGGCGGCAAGATGAGCGAAGCAGCCCTACGGTTGATCGCCCCCGGCGGACGCTTCCTCGTCGTCGGTTTCGTGACGGGCATTGCCAGCATCCCGATGAATCTGCCACTGCTCAAACGCTGTTCTATCCACGTCGTGAACTGGGGCGGCACGGTCATGGCGGACCCAAGCGTCGTGCCGCCCGTGATCAAAACGCTGGCTGAGTGGACACTGACGGGGGCGATCAATGCTCAACCGACCCATATCTTCTCCTTGGAACATGCTGGAGAAGCCTTCAATGCGCTCTTTGGGCGCCAGTCCACTGGCAGCCTAGTTATTCAGCCCTGATTACCCAATCCGAGCGACCGGTTGACCGCTCCATCAAATCCGACCATCGTATTAACGCTTCTTCTTCGTCTGCCCCTGCACGGCTTTGAAGCGCGGGTTGGACTTGCAGATCACGTAGACCTTGCCGCGGCGCTTGACGATTTGGCAGTCCGGGTGCCGTGATTTCGCGGACTTGAGCGAGCTCAACACTTTCATTTGATGGTCCTTTATGAGGGCAATGCAACGAAACACTCGACCGGCCCGAAGGGTCCGCGCGTTCATTGCACCAGTCTTGGTTTTCGGAAAATGCCAATCTAAAGTTACAATATAACATTTATGGCCGCAGCAGCGTCAAACCATGGATCGGAATCGATCCGCTTCCTTGTTCCCTAGAATTGCTTTTTCGGTAAAATCCTGAGCTTCCTGGTCACCCTTAGAATCCATCCGATGATGTTAAAAGTCAGCGTATTCCTCCTCGCTCTCGCCTTCCTGATCACACCTCTTGCGGCCGATGAAACTGTCGTTCGTC
>JBCDLQ010000392.1:0-3297 GCA_039414335.1 Pseudomonadota bacterium
TTCGCTTTCGTAACGTTCAGGAGTGGCTGGTTGAAGAACAGGTTGCGTCTGACACAACGAAGGTGCTGCTCTGGCTGTCGGCCATGTTTCTGATCGTCTGCCTGCTCAACAGCATCGGCCAGTACCAGCCCGATGCTGTTGAGCAGGCAGACGATCAGAAACATGGCCGACAGCCAGAGCAGCACCTTCGTTGTGTCAGACGCAACCTGTTCTTCAACCAGCCACTCCTGAACGTTACGAAAGCGAAAGTTGACCGGTGCTTCGAATCGCCCGGCATCGCGTTGCGTCTCGCTGTAGGCGGTCAAGTAGGACTCGAAGGCGCGCCGGTCGCCAGCGCCAGCCAGCTCGACCCAGTAGCTGATCCACACGCAAGAGCTTTGGAGAAACCCAACGAAGGAGTCCACGTCGCCATCGCCATTGCAGCGCGTATTGCCCCAGGTGCCATATTCCTTCTGGGCGGTCAGTGCAAAAGGGACAAAGACGTCCTCCGATTCCAGCCAGGAGCCATTGGTCAAGTCGTAGAACTTCGGTGAAGGACTCCAGTTGTCGATCACGCCGACGACATCGTAGTAGTCATCATCCAGTAGTACCGACTGACCGACACTGTCGGTCGTTCCAAACAGGCGCTCACTCATTGCCTGGGTCAATACAACGACCTGCGGTGCTACATCGGGTTCCGATTGACGCCAGCTGCTGCCGGCCAGGAAAGGCACGTCGAACATCTCGAAGAAGTCCGGGGAGGTGGCGCGTCCGACAGCCCGAATCGGCAGGCCCTCGTAGTCGTCAGTTGAAATGCCGAATCCGGTCTTGAAGGATGCAGCCTGGCGAAGGCCCTGGTCGTCGCGCAGCAGATTCATTGTGTCCGTGTAGCTGATCTGATCGGGCGGTTCCCGGCCCTCTTCAAAGTTCGGGCCGACGCGGAAGCTGTCCAGCTGAACGTGATAGAGCTGGTCATTCTTGTGCGCCATCGGGTTCTTCGAGGACACGTAATAGACGTTGAGCGCGGTCATGAAGGCGCCGACGCCGACGCCGATTGCGGCAATCATCAACACCGTCAACACCGGGTTGCGGCGCATCGAGTGCCAGGCCAGGCGGAAGTCGTAGTCCAACATCACGCCACCGCCTCGGCCGAAGCCGGATCGACCGTCTCGAGGTCGCTGACCTGACCGTCGAGCAGGTGGATGTTGCGGTGAGCTCGTCGTGCCAGCTCCGGATCATGGGTGACCATGATGATGGTGACACCGTCATCGTTGATCTTCTCCAGCAGCTCCATGACCTGGCGTGCCATCAGCGAGTCCAGGTTGCCCGTGGGCTCATCGGCCAGCACGAAGCGTGGACGACCGGCCAGGGCACGGGCGATGGCGACGCGCTGCTGCTGACCCCCCGAGAGTTCAGCCGGAAGGTGCTTGGCGCGCGCCGACAGGCCGACGATCTGGAGCGCTTCTTCGATACGTTCCCGACGATCGGCCGCTGACAGCTTGCGATAACGCAGGGGTACGTCGACATTGTCGAAGACATTGAGATCGGGAATCAGGTTGAAGCCCTGAAAGATGAAACCGATCTTCTCGCTGCGCAGGCGGGAGCGTTCCTTGTCGTTCAAGCGCGTGATGTCCTGCCCGTCCAGGAGATAGCGACCGCCGTTGTAGTCTTCCAGCAGGCCGGCGATATTGAGAAACGTGGTCTTGCCTGAGCCCGAGGGACCTGTTACGGCGACAAACTCGCCTTCGTCAACGCTCAGATTGAGGTCTCGCAGGGCGTGGGTTTCGACCAGCTGCGTGCGATAGACCTTGGTGATGTTCTGCATGTCCAACATGCGGCTTCTCCTGATTGGAAGGTTGATTAGTTCTGAATGAGCACGACGTCAGCGCTGTCGAATCCGCTGGTATCGCTGATCACGATGCGCTCGCCGGGATTCAGACCGTCGAGGATTTCAATTTGACCCGTACCGATCGAGCCGGTGACGATGGGGCGGCGGACCGCCTGTTGGCCGTCGATCACATAGACGAAGCGGCCGCCTTCTGCATCAAAGAAGGGGCCACGCGGGACCAGCAGCGTTTCTGGCTTGCGCTCCAGTAGAATCGTGGCAGCGACTCGCTGGTTCTGGCGGATGCTCTGCGGCGGCTTTTCGAGAAAGCGGATGCGCGCCGTGACCTGACGCTCGGAAATTTCCGGGCTGATGGCCACCAGCTCACCTTCGTAGTGGTTCTGGCCCCAGCGCACGGTCGCGGGCATGGCCAGGCTCAGGTCGCGCGCAGAGCTCTCGGGGATCCGGACCTCAACTTCAAAGGCGCTGAGATCGACCACGCTCATCAAGGCCTCGTTGGCATTGGCGTAAGCGCGTTCATTGACCAGCAGATTGCCGACCATACCGGTCACGGGCGAAGTCAGTTCGAGGCGTTCCACCTGACGCACGAGGTCTTGAACGATCAACGCCTGGCGCTCGACGTCGGCCTGTAGCTGGTCGCGTTCGAAGGCCAGCAGATCATTCAGCAGTTCCGCTTCGGCCTCGGCGTGTTCATGGATGAGTCGCGCTCGCTCCAAGTCGTCGCCGGAGCGTTCGTAGTCGATGGCGCTGATGGCGTTGACCCGCTGCGCGGCCTGAGCGCGACGGTATTCGCGATTGGCGGCGGTCAAAGCGACGGCCGCTTCATCAATCACGCGACGCTGGGCCAGTTCACGGGTGCGCGCATCGATACCACTGCGGGCTAGGGACGTTTCGATCCCGGCAAGCACCGCGCGCTCCTGCTCCAGGCGATTGGTGAGTTCGGGGCTGTCGACCAGGGCCAGGCGCTGGCCCTCCGTGACATTGGCGCCGGCCTGTACGGTGAAGGTCACCGTGCCCGCAGCGGGCGCATACAGGGTCGGGCTGACCGCCGCGACGATCTGACCTTGCACGGAAATATCGCGCACCAGCTCATCGCGTTGGACCACGGCTGTGCGCAGGCGCTCACTCGCGACAGAACGCTCGGCGCTGGCCCAGACGGTCAGCTTGGGGATAAGGAAAGCACCGGTGGCAACCAGCACCACCAGGATCGTGATCCACAGCCAGCGCCGGCCGGAAGGACCGGTGCTGCGTGGTGCATCTTGGGCGGCAGTATCTCGAATCATGTCCCGATAGATTCAAGACGCGTGCCAAAATTCAAGTTGTTGAATTTTTTGGTTTTTATTTTTTTATGGGTGTCCGATCGGACAGGTTGGGGTGTCCGGTGTCCGGAAGGGTTGGGTATTTTGCTGCTGCGCAGGGCTCTTCAAAGTCAAAGGCGCTTGTTGGCATTCGCTTTGCGAATGAAGGTCAAA
>JBCDLQ010000393.1:0-3292 GCA_039414335.1 Pseudomonadota bacterium
CGACGCGGCTCTCGATCGGCTGGCGCTGGCTTCTGAACTTCATCAAGATGAGGCCACGGACCAGGTGATGATGATCGCTCGAATGCTCGAGAGCCTGATCATGATCCGTGCTGGACGATTCTTCGAGGCCGAAGGCGTCGCCACCGACGTCCTGAGCGAAACACTTCGCCTCCAAGGCCCCCGAAACATCAATACGATCGTCTCGCGAGAGCGTCTGGTCGAGGTCAAGGCCAACCTGAATCGCCTGGACGAGGCAGAGCGGCTGGCGCGCGAGAACCTGGCGGTCACCCTGGACTGGCTGGGCCGAGATGACCCCCATACGGTCAGCGCCCAGGCCACCCTAAGCATCCTGCTGGCCGAGCGCGGCCAGGTCGAGGAATCACTGGCCCTGCTCGATGACGCCATCGAAGGCGCAGAGCAAGCGTTTCCGCCGGAAGCGCCGAACGCGCTCGTACTCAAGGTCAATCGCGCGGCCCGCTATCTGGAGCTGGGGCGGACCGAGCGCGCCATCGAGCTCGGAGAAGCGGTGGCCGAGCAATTGGCCAACAGTCCGGCTCCGGTCGGACAGATCAGCTGGCTCAACAGCCTGAATCTCGCCGAGGCCTACTACCAGATCGGCCAGTTCGACGTCTCGAGTGAACGAGCCGGCGCCATGCGGCTGGAGATCCAGGCCGCCGTCGGCGACGCCCACCCGCTGACTCAAATCGCTGCCAGCTACGAGGGCGCGGCCCTGAGCCGATTGGGACGATTCGATGAAGCCGCCGCGCTACTCGATCCCGCCGTTGACCATCTGAGCGCCACCCTGGGTGAGTCAGACGCGCAGACACTGATGGCCCTGGGCTGGCAGGCGCTGAATCTGGACGGTCTGGGTCAGGCAGGGGACGCCCGAGCGCAGATGACTTCGACGCTGGCATCGGCTCGGGCAGAACTCGGGGATGACCATTACCGCGTCCGTGACCTGGAGCGACTGGCATCCCGGCTGTTGCCCGCCGAGACGCCCTGAATAGAGGCGCCTATTCGAATCGATCGCTGAACAGTCGATCGGGTGAACGCGTCCGAGCCACCACAAGCCGGCTGGGCGAGGACTCGACCAGGCCGAGCGTTCGGCTGGTCACGAAATACTCGTAGCGCTGCCCGGGATAGGCCGCGAAGTCGGCGAAGCCGGAAACCGCGCTGGAGCCTACATTCAGCACTGTGCCGTCGGGATTCTGTCGATAGATGCGGTAGCCGGTCACACGTTCGTCGTCGACCGGGTCCCAGTGCAACACGATGATGCCCGTCGTGTCGCCATCGACGTTGACCACGTTCTCGGGGCTCGGCAGCTCACCAATCAACAGCTCGACCGAATTGTTCGAGCCATCGGCTTCATCGCTGGCACCAAAGGGGTTGATCGTGATCGCCAGCGTATGGCTGTCATCGGACGACAGGTCCTTGGGCAGAGGCAGGCTCATCACCAGTTCCTGAACTTGGCCCACGGGCGGGTCAGCGACGGTCTGACTGGGTCCCGCAAGACCAAGACCGGCCGGACCGTTCCAGAAGGTAGCGATGGTGGGTGATCCAAACGGATCGATACCGTTGTTGCGATAGCGGATGGTCAGCTGGGCCATATCCCCCTCCGCAATCCAGTCACGGTCGATCTGGGCCGAAAGGACTTCGTAGTCAGCCAGCATCGGTCGCTCCACCAGCACCAGATCACCGTTCGTCACCCCGAAGCGCCTTTCATTCACGCCGTTGATTGCCTCGCCCACGGGCAACCCCAGCGCCTGCAGTGCGGCGGTCTGATCGACCTGCACCGCACTGGTCAACACGGAGTTCGAGGCCGCATCGAAGATCGCATCTACGCGCCAGTTGACTCCACCGATGCTGCTCAGCTCAAAGGGATCACTCGTCGGCACCTGGGCCAGCGGATCCAAAGCGAAGGACAGCTGCATCAGGGCACCCGAGTGGGTCAGAATCCCCGTCGGATCGTCGGCCGTGGCGTTGTCGACGCCAATCTGTCGGAAGGTCACTACCGCCTGGTTGTTGCCATTCCGGGTGATCTGTGGGCGCTCGACGTAGATTCGGCGACCCAGTGAGTCTTTTCGTTCCTGCGAGCCGTTGAACTGACAAACGCCCTCGAAACACTGCGTGGCGTACGCCGTGTGTAAGGCCCGGCGCGTTCCGATGAATGCATCCGGTTCGGTCGCTTTTGAAAAGGCAAGGACCAGACTGTCCTGACCGAAGGGTTGCGCTGACGGTGAAGCGATCCCGAGCGGGAGGCCGGCCGGTTCCTGCGTGCCGGCAAGCTGACGCAGAAAGCGATAGGCCAGGCGTCGCTGCGACAGGTCGAAGGTCGCCGTACTGCCATCATCGGTCACGCTGGGATTGCGAACCCAGAACACCACCGGATCGGCACCCAGATAGGCCGGGGCAGGCTGAAGATCCTTGGCCGTGCTCGATGCATCCACATCACGCACGGGCGACCAACTGGTGCCGTTGAAGAAGGAATAGCGCAGTTTCAGGTCGTGCAGATTCACGTTACCGGCGGCATCGTGGACCCAGGCCGCCAGCACTTCACCCCCGGACGGACAAACCGAACTGGTCGCCGGACAGGACGCCAGCACCACGCCGCCGTCACCGCTGAACGGCGGCGTCAGCGCCTGAGTATTGCTCCAGCCGCCCCCGTTGTTAACGCGGTAGACCAGCTGCCGCGAGGCGGCCGCCGTGACAAAGTCGCCGTCTGTCGGATCAGCCGGGTCACCGTCCAGAGCCATGAAATCAGCCTCCGACAGGCTGCTTTGCGACCACACGAGCACCGAGCGGTTGGCATCGAAGAAGGCAATGTCTGCGCCCGAGGCACCGGGACCGGCGGCGAGGGATTCGAAGATATCGCCCACACCATTGTTGAAGTGCTGCAGCTGGATCTGACCCGACCCATCGCCCCAGACCAGGCTGGAGCGGCCCTGACCATCGGCGGCCAGCGACGTGCGATCGATCGGTGGCACCAGCGGCGGTGTCGGTGCAGCCAGCGTTCGCGGCGGCGCTTCGGCAGAGCAGCCGGCCCCGTCCTGGACGCGGAACAGATTGGCCAGGTCGCCGGCCTTGATGCAGAAGGGGCACCAGCCCACCTGAACCGACCAGGACACGTCCAGGGCAAAATCGAAGCAGGGCTGACTGGCTTGCGTGTTGATCTCGTTGTCTTCGACCACGATAGGCATGGTCAGGGTGAAGTTCGGCAGGGCGAAGGCATCGAGCGACACCAGGTCCATGATCACGCTTGCATCCAGCCAGAGGTCCAGGCCGGCCTGGGCAA
>JBCDLQ010000394.1:0-3279 GCA_039414335.1 Pseudomonadota bacterium
GCCCGCCGCGTCGCGCAGGAAATCCTCCCTGATACACTGGTCAATCTGGGGATCGGGCTGCCGTCGATGGTGGCCAACGGGCGACATGAGTCTGATCGGCCCGCGACCGCAGACCCAGCGCTGCTTCGATGCCTTCCCGGCCCGTTCCCAGTCGGTCATCACTCAGGTTCCGCCCGGCTTGTCCGGGATCGGGTCCATCGTGTTTCGCGACGAGGCTCGCCTGTTGCACGACGCCAAAGAGGCCGACGCGCTCTACGACCATCTGATCATGCCCTACAAGGGTCTGCTGGAAGAGTGGTACGTCGCGCACCGTAACGTTCGGACATACTTCCTGCTCCTGTTCCTGACGGTCTGGGCCGTGCTCCGTTCCAACACCCAGCTGCATTTCCGTTGTCTGCCTTCCTTACCGCAACCTCCTGCAGCACTGGCGCCTCTGCTCAAGGCATGAGCCTGGTCAGCAACGGCGATGCGTGATCTGGTCGTCAGCCTGCTGTTTCCGCTGGGGACCTCCCTGTGCCTGTTCGCCTTGAGCGGCCTGGCACTGATCCTGAAGCGTCCGCGACTGGGCGCGACTTCTGCTGGCCTGGCGCTCTCCTGGCTGTATCTCTGGTCCATGCCCGCGTTCACCAGCTGGGCCATCGAGCATCATGAATCGGATTGGCCCCTGCTCTCGGCCACCGAGGCTTCGGAAGGTGATGTGATCGTGTCCTTGGGCGGTGCTTTCCTGACGGCAGAAGACTGGCCGTCACCCGATGCCAATCAATCGGTGGACCGGCACTGGTTTGCTGCTCGTCTCTATCACGCAGGCAAGGCGCCGCGGATCATCGTCAGCGGTGGCTTGTCGCGTCACCGGCCCGTTGCCGGAACGGAAGCTGCTGCTGCTTTCGGATTTCTGACTCAACTGGGTGTTCCGCCCGACGCCATCACGCAAGAAGCGAGGGCAAGTACCACCTGGGAAAACGCGCAGCGGGTTGCCGAATTGCTGCAGGACGAGGATGGGAGCCGGCTGTTGCTGGTGACTTCAGCTCTCCATATGCGTCGCTCGGTTGCCGCTTTTGAAGCTGCGGGCCTGGATGTCATACCTTTGGCGACAGACCCTCACTGGGGACGAGCCGGACATCGCGGTATTCATCGCTTCCTGCCGAGCGCTGGCGCCCTGGCCGATAGCTCAAGGCTATTTCACGAGTGGATCGGACTGGCGTGGTACCGGTTACGAGGATGGGCCTGATGGCTGGATCTGCCATGTCAACCGAGCGGGCGGCGCTGCGGTTGAATGATCGGCTGGCTGCACATGACTCGCCGGCAGCGCAATTGCAGTGGCTCAAGAGGCACCGACTGCTGGGGCCGATTGAACTGCTGCATCAGCGAGGGCTGGTCAGTGATGATCTAGATCGCCTGGCGCTGACGGTTCTCGATCAAACGTTGGTAGTTGGTCGGCAACAGCTGGATGAGGAAGCGCGCGTCCTGCAACGTCTGTCCGAGGCCCAGGTACGAGTGCTGGTGCTCAAGGGCGTGCGCGTGGCTTACAGCGTCTATCCGCATCCTGATCAGCGATGGCGATCTGATCTGGACTTGTTGGCTGACCCTTCCTCGCTGGAGGATGTGCGAGCGCAGTTGAGTGAGCTCGGTTATCAGCGTCGATGGGCTGTCCCGGGTGGCACGCCAACGGAGCAGGAAGTCTGGTCAAGGACCGGGAACTGCGAAGGCCCGGAGATCGACCTGCACTGGCGCCTTCGAAATCATCCCTTGTTGCGCGATCGGTTCGATTTCCAGGAACAATGGGAGCAACGCCAGTCCATCGCCATGGGTAATGCGCAGTTTCAAGGCCAGTCCGATCCCCACGCACTGCTGAGCGCTGTGATGCACTGGTTCGACAATCTCTATGGAAAACCTCGGCCCTTGGGTTGGTTGCTGGATATGGACCTGCTCTGGCAAGGCATGAGTGAGTCCGATCAGCGATTCACGATCGAGCTGGCCATCGAGAAGGGAATCGCCGGTCTGCTGGCCGCCAATCTGATCCAATGTCAGGGTCTGCTCGGTACGGCTGTTGACCGACGTTCGCTGGCTGATCTTCAACAGGCGGCAGCCCATGAGAAGAGCGCCCGATTGATCGAGCTGGATGGCAAGGCCGCTCGTCAGTATTGGCATGCCGTTCGCAGCGAATCCGGCGTGCGAGGAGCGGTTCAACGTCTCTGGGCGGGGCTGTTTCCGCCGGCGGACTATCTGCGTAGCCGCTACCCCGACCAAGCGCATCGCGCCTTGCCGCGTCTCTACGTGAAACGAATTCTGGATCGATTGCAAAGCGTCTATGGACGACGATACGACTAACAAGACTGAGCGCTGGGCCATGTTGGCCACACTCAAGCGGGTGTTTGGCCTGCTGCGCGCAAGTGCTGGAAGGATCAGTGTCGTTGCGTCCGTGACGATGTTGCTTGAGATCGCCTTTGCCGTAACCAGCCTGTATCTGGTCAAGTTGCTGATCGATGAAGCTTCCGGCCATGGTGGGGCGGGCCTGCCACCGGGTGGTGTGCCCGAATTGATGTGGCAGGTGGCCGCGCTCGGCCTGTCGACCTTGTTGTTCCTCATCTTCCGCGCACAGTCGAGCATGGCGACGGAAATGCAAGGCATGAAGGTGGCTGATCATGTGCAGGGTCTGATTCATGAACGAGCGATCGCCGCGCCCCTGTCCTTTTACGAAAGCCCGAAGTACTTCGATACGCTGCATCGCGCGCGTCAGGCAGGGGCCAGCCGGCCGGCCCAGGTCACCGGGAATCTGCTGAACCTGGTGCGATCGGTGCTGATGCTCAAGGCCGTGGTCATCATGCTGGTGTCGATCAATGCCTTGCTGGTGCCGCTGATTCTGGCCGCCATCGTTCCAGCTCTCTGGGTCCGACTCCACTTCACTCGCAAGCTGCATCGCTGGCGCCATGAGCGCACGCCGCACCAGCGGCGCGCCCAGTACCTGGATTGGTTACTCACCTCCGATACGCACGCCAAGGAAGTCCGCCTGTTCGGGCTCGGTGAGCATTTGTCGGACCGTCACGCTGATTTGCGTCGGGATCTGCGCGAAGGCAGCCATCGGATTCACCGCCACCGCACGCTGGTCGAACTGATAATGGCGGTGGCCGCGGGTCTGGCGTTCATCCTGGCGCTGGGTTATCTGCTTCTGGAAACCTCTCGCGGTCATCACAGTCTGGGCGACCTGGCCTTGTTCCTGCTCATCTTCCAGCGTGCCCAGTCGGTGGGTCCGCAGCTGGTTCGGCAGGTTTCTGTTCTCTA
>JBCDLQ010000395.1:0-3271 GCA_039414335.1 Pseudomonadota bacterium
ATGGATGTTGGCGCCATCCCCGTCACTGACGGCCTGCGCAATAACAGCCGTCGCAGAGACTTGCTCAGTACCACGCGTCGTGAACTGCGCCTGCACTTCCAGCAGGCCCTGACTGTCGGCGTTGGTCGACAGCGTTCCAGCATTCAGCGTGGGCGCCGTCCCCAGCACGTCACCTGGCGAGAACACGAGCGACAGAGAAACAGCCGGCTGCGGATCGAGCACAGATCCATCGACATCGCGCACCACGACAGTGACATCGGCTGATCCGCCGGCCCGTATCACCGGTGGCGTGATCTCGATCGTCGCGCGGGGTCCGCCAGAAATCGTGAGGTCTAGCATCGTACCGGGAACGGCGCGCGTCCGAGGGGCCGGGTCCTGAATGAGTATTGTGCCGACGGGCTGCAGGTCGTCATTGACGTAATCAATCGACCCCAGCGCAAAGCCCTGATCGAGAATCGCCGTCGTCGCATCGTCCAAAGTCAGGGTGATCACATCCGGCACGGCCACGGGCAAGGGACCGAGCGAGACTTCAACGAGGACGGAATCGCCCGCTGCCGCTGAAGTGCCTGCTGCTGGCGACTGCGAGACGACCAATCCCGCCGCGATCAGATCACTGAAGACTTCGCGAAGGGGATCAACCCGCAGGCCTGCGCCCTCGACCGCGTCGATCGCCTGAACATCGGTCAATCCCGCTAAATTCGGCACTGAGACCGCACCCTGAACACGGATGACAAAGGTCTGGAATCCCGACACGCCGATCGTGTCGGTGACCTGCAGCACCACCGTGTGCTCACCCAGATCGGCGGCCATGGGCGTCCAGGTCAAACGCCCCTGGCTATCGACGCTCAGACCCGCCGGGCCTTCAGCAATAGCCCAGACCAGCAGTTCGCCGGCATCGGCATCCACGGCCAGTGCCTGGTAGACGTATTCGAATCCGGGTGAAGCCGTAGTGCGGGGTGCGGACAGGATCTGAGGCGCTGCATTCGGCGGCAAGATCGTAATGTTGACTGTTGCGGTATTCGAGACCAGCTCGCCATCGTTGGCCCGATAAGTGAACTGATCCTGCTCTTCAACTCGGTCCTCGGGCAGGCGCTCGTTCACCATGGCCTGATTCAGGCCAGGCAGCAGCCAGTGGGGGCGCGGTTCCGCGGGCACGGTCAGGTCATCATTGATGTTGGTGACAAAGTAGGGGTCCTGATTCCACACGGCGCGCATGGGTGCCCAGTCGTCGTTAGTGCTCTCCCAGACCTGGAGGCTGGGTGCCGAACTGAAGGAGAATCCTCCCGGAAGCACCAGCTCCGAGCGGCCGTCCGCATCCACATCGGCAAAGACGGGAACCGTGGACTCCGTCGGGAAAATATTCTGTCCGTTGAGGTCAACAACCAGGCGCTCGGTCCCGTCACGACCGTCCCAGATGTGCAGATTACTGAGGTCATCAATGAAGACCACCTCATTGAAGCCATCGCGATCCAGATCGAAGACGGTCGCTCCCGCCCGGCCCGTGGGTACATCTTTCGACCACAGAATGGTGCCGTCGGCCCCGTTCAGCACATCAAACTGATCTTCCGACTGGTTCGACGCCGTCAGCACTTCGGCCTGACCATCGTTATTGAAGTCAGCAATCGTCAGTGGAGACCAGGTAAAAGCGGAACTGGATCCATCAAAATCGTATTCCCACAAATCCGTTCCGTCGTGATTCCAGGCCACCACATCGTTTCGCAGTGAGCGCCCGGGTCGACGCACCAGTTCAGGAAAGGGATCGTTGTCCAGGTTAGCCACTTGAAGAAAAGTGTAGGATTCGCCGTTGTCGGGCACATCGTCGCGCGACCAGATGACCTCGCCCTCTCGCGTAAAGGCCGTGTTACCAACGAGCACTTCGTATTCACCATCAAGATCCAGATCAACGACGTTCACTCGCGGTGCAGAGTTGGATTTTCGGGGCCCGGGGTTGAAGGCGTAGTCCAGCTTGCGACCGTTGGCGTCCCAGACGTGGAATTGAGTAAACTCGCCACCACTGGCAACAATGATTTCCGGCATTCCATCACCGTCCAGATCGGCAACACTGATCGCTGAATCAAAAATATCACCGTTGGCTTGGTTGCGGATTTCGTCGCGCGTCGGGTCATAGCCTTGCTTGGGCAGCGACTCGCTGATCCACTTCAGACTGCCGTCGTGCTCCAGCGCATAGAGCCGCAGAAAGCGCGTCGGGAAACTGTCCGGATCGCCGCCGACGAACAGAATTTCCGGGCGACCGTCGAGATCGATATCCGCCAGCGCAGGCTCGCCCTCATTGCTGGGACCGACCTCGCGATTACCAAAGGACCGTTCCCACTCCTGAGCTCCAGTGTCACCATCGAAGGCTTCGATGCGTGTAACAGTAGCTGTGGAATCATGGACGATGATTTCCGCCGCCGGATCGTCGTCCAACTGCCCGATCAAGGGCTGCCAGCCGCCCGAGGGGCCGCCGTTCGAATTGACCTCCTCCCACTTCAATTGCAGCCCGATTGTTCCTACTGGATTGTCAGGGGTGTAGTCAAAAGACCCGTCGCTGTTCAGCTGCAAACTGCCCTGACTCGGACCGACCATCCGTTCACTGGTCAGCGCATCTCCGTTCGGGTCGCTATCGTTGATCAGCACGCCTGGCGAGGGCACCATCAGCGTATCGCCGCGCTCGACGCGATAACCTGAATCATCAAGCGCCACAGGTGCCCGATTCAGATCGACAAAGACTTCAAAGCTGACCTGATCCAGGGCACTGAATTCATCTTCGGCAACAACGGTGACAGTGTGAGGGCCGAGCTGTTGTGTCGTGGGTGTCCATCGAATCAATCCCGTTGTGGGGTCGATGGTGATGCCCGTGGGCCGTTCACTCAATGAGAAGACGATATCGTCGTCATCCGGGTCCACCGCGATGACCTGAACCTGAACGAGATTTCCGGGCGCAGCGCCTCGATCAGGAACCACGTCGATGACGGGCGGCAGGTTATCGGCAATCACCCAAAGCTCGAAGAACGTCTCATCAGCAGCACCGCTGGGATCAGACACACGCACGCGGACCGTATAGACCCCGATATCAGCGAAAAGCGGCGTCCAATTGAGCTCGCCCGTTCCTGGATCAATCACCAGACCCGCCGGCGCTTCAAGCAATTCGTAAAGCAGAACGTCGCTCGGGTCTGGGTCATCAGCATCGATGGTGAGCTGGAAGCTTGTGTCGATCACCGCAACCTGATCGGCAATGGGTTGAATCAGCGGTGCGGCCGAATCATCGAGC
>JBCDLQ010000396.1:0-3268 GCA_039414335.1 Pseudomonadota bacterium
CGAATCCGCTGTGATGCCGGGGCCTTCGAGTTCATTGCTGACTCGGACGTCAGCATCACGATCGTACCGGTCACGCCAGGACCTTACGCCGTTGGTGAAACGGTCCAGATCGATGTGGTGATCGACAATGCCGGACCTGATACGGCTAACGGTATCCAGGTCGACATCTCTGCGCAGAACTTTGATATCGACTCGGTCGATGGTGCTTGTGTCTCCACGAACTGCGGCCTGTTTGCCCTGGAAGCAGATAACCCTGCCTTGCCATTCCAGGTTGCTCGGGTCACGGGCAGGCCTACAGCTTCTGGCCAGAACAATTTCAACCTGACGGCAACGGCCAGCCCGGGCGCCGGGGCCGTCTACACGGAGCTGGACAACGGCAACAATTCAGACAGCCTGACCCTTCCCTTGGTGCAGAACGCCGATCTGGAAATCACCAAGACGCTCAGCACACCGCCGCCCTACGCCATTGGCGACGCCATCACCTATGACATCACGATCACCAACAATGGCCCCGACTTTGCTGACGACGTTATATTCACCGACATCCCGGAAGGACTGAACATCACCAGCATCAACGGCTGCAGCAATCCGCCCGCCGGACCCTGTGCCCTGGCCGATCTCAACAGCGGCTCCAGCGTGAATTTCACGGTCAATGCCCAGATCACGCAGGCTCGCTTCGACAACACGGGACAGGTGAGTTCGAACACATTTGACGCCGATCCCTCAAACAACATCGACGCTCGCAATAATGGCGCCGACGTCAGCGCCGATGCGGATACGCAAATCGCCCTGAACCGTCTGACCAACCCGCCATTCTTCACTGGACAGACGGTGGAATACGTCATTCGCCTGGGCAACGCCGGGCCCGATAGCGCGACGGATGTCACCTTCGATCTCGAAACCGAGAACTTCTTCCCGACCGCCGTATTGGGACCCTGCAACCCGATTGGAAGCCTGCCTTGCAACGTTGGGTCACTGGCTGCGGGTGGTGGAGTCGATATCACCGTCCAGGGCTTCGCTGTGGCACCCGGTCCCAGCGGATTTCTCGCACGGGTCGACAGTGATCAACTTGATCCAATGCTTCCGAATAATCTGGCCGATGCCAGTTTCTCCGTCGTTGAATCAGCCGATGTCTCGGTGGAACTCCAGATTGACCAGGCCTCCACCTTCTATGCCGTCGATCAGCTTGTGACCTACACGGGGCGGATTCGAAATGCAGGAGACGACTACGCGGACAACGTTGAACTCCAGCTGCAAGTAAACAATCTGGAAGTGGTTGGCGTTTTCAGCGACAGCTGCACGGGCCTGCCCTGTACCATCCCAACTCTGGCCCGCCCGGCGGAGGAATCGCTGGTCATTCAGGCTCGGATTCAGGGCCCAGGACCCTTCGATCTGACGGCCACGGTGGACGCCGACCAGTTCGATCCCGTGCCCACGAACAACATCGATGATGAGGGCAACGGCGGCACTGCGACCATCAACACGGAAGACTCGATATTTTCTGATCGCTTTCAGTAGATCGACCCCGATAAAGGGTCATTGCCAGATGCTTCCTGGAGAACACGGAGCCGGCCGTCAACGTTATGCTGTGGAAGCCAACGGTCGGAGTGAAGCTAGGAATGTCGGAGTCATCGAAGCAGCAGTGGCAGGCTTTTGCCTTCTCACCCAAAGTCTTGTTCAGCAACCGATGGGGCTGGGGCATGACCGGTATCGTGATCATCATCCAGCTGGCATGGACCTACTGGTCTCCGCTGCAAACGGCCTTCGGCACCGCAGGGCTGTCAATGGAACAGTGGGCGCTGATCCTGGGTGTCTGCGCCGTCCTGTCGGTCCTGGTCGAGATCGAGAAGCTGATCACGCGCGTCTTCAATCTGAACTGGGCCAGTCCCGGCATGCAAGCAAAAGTGACGTCCTAACACGATGCTGATTTCAATCAAGAACCTCGACTATGGCATCGGCGGTCCGCTGCTGCTGGATCAGGTCAGCCTGGACATTCAACCCGACGAACGGGTCTGCCTGGTGGGCCGAAACGGCGCTGGAAAATCTACGCTGCTCAAACTGATCCACGGCGATCTGCAGCCAGACGATGGTGAAGTCGTGGCCGGTGCAGGCGTGCGCGTAACCCGACTACAGCAAGAAGTCCCGTCCAACGCCGAGGGCACGGTCTTTGATCAGGTGGCCGCGGGCCTGGGCAACGTCGGCGCCCTGCTGGCACGCTATCACCACCTCTCGGAGGGTGAATTCGACGCCAAAGAACTCGCAAGCGTCCAGGAACAGATCGACGCCGCCGATGGCTGGGATCTGGATGCCCAGGTCACGAAAGTACTGGACAAGCTGAGCCTCGATGGTGAACAGGCCTTCTCGGATCTTTCCGGTGGCATGAAGCGACGTGTCGCCCTGGGTCAGGCACTGGTCCAGCAGCCCGATCTGCTCCTGCTCGACGAGCCGACCAACCATCTCGATATCGAATCCATCGAATGGCTTGAGAACTTCTTAAAGAGTTTTGGAGGCTCGTTGGTGTTTGTCACCCATGACCGGCGATTCCTTCAGTCGCTTGCAACGCGGATCGTGGAAATCGATCGCGGCCAGGTCACCTCCTGGCCCGGCGACTGGAGCAACTATCTGCGTCGGGTCGAAGAACGGGCCCACGCCGAAGAGCTGCAAAACGCGCGATTCGACAAGAAGCTGGCCGAGGAAGAAGTCTGGATTCGCCAGGGAATCAAGGCAAGACGAACCCGCAATGAGGGCCGGGTGCGCGCCCTGAAGCAGCTCCGAAAGGAACGGGCCGAGCGTCGCGAACGCCAGGGCACGGTGCAGATGAACGTTGCCACGGCCGAACAATCGGGCAAGAAGGTGATCCAGGTTCGCAACGTGGATTTCGCCTACGGCGAACGGGTCATGGTCAGGGACTTTTCCACCCGCATCATGCGCGGTGACCGGGTCGGCCTGATTGGCCCGAACGGCAGCGGTAAGTCGACGCTGTTGAAACTGCTGCTCGGCCAGCTCCCACCCGGTGCGGGAGAAGTTCAGTTGGGCACCAATCTGCAGATTGCCTACTTCGACCAGCACCGCACGGTGCTCCGCGACGATTGGAGCACGGCCGAGAACGTGTCCGAGGGCAAGGAATTCATCCAGATCGGCGGCAAGCAGAAACACGTGATCGGTTACCTGCAGGATTTTCTGTTCACGCCGGAACGCGCTCGCGCACCCATCACCAAGCTCTCCGGTGGCGAGCGCAATCGCCTGCTGCTGGCCAAGCTCTTCGCCC
>JBCDLQ010000397.1:0-3265 GCA_039414335.1 Pseudomonadota bacterium
AGGCCTCCAGATTGGCCTCTCCGCTGGAACCGGAGGTCGAGATCGTACCCGTCGTGATAAAGCTGGGATCCATCGGCTCACCGATAGCGACGATCAACTGCGCATTGGCGCGAGCCTTTGCCAGGGCATTCTGGAACACATCAGTGCTCTGAATCCCGCCCATGATCAAAAAGATGAAACCGACGACCGCTGCCGCAGCTAGAACAATCGTGCCCAGACACCCGACTGGAACAAACCACTTCCAGTTGCGCGCCATCCAGGATCATTCCACTACCTTGTTCATTTCTAAACTCCCTCACTTCGATCCAGTTCACGGTCTGCCAAGGCATCGATCATGCCCTTCAGATCAATAATCGGCAAATGGACCGAAGCTGTGCCGATGGCACGCAGCCTATTAAGGCTGAGGAGTCTTGAGGAAGAAAAGACCCGGCGGCAAGAATCGCCGCCGGGCTTCATGCTTACTGGCTGACCGGCATACTCGGATCACCAAACAGGGTCAGACCGCGGACGATGTCCTGATACTGCGTGCCGTATTGCATCAGATCGGCCTTCGCGTCGATGAAGGCATCGCCAAGACGCACGCCCGGTTGCTGCAGGCGCGGCAGCAGAGAGATCGCCATCGCATAGTCGCTACTGTGCTCCGTGAGCCCCGATGAGGCCATCATGGCTACCGCACCGCCGTCTTCCGAACTCATCCATCCGTGCGACATGGCATTGAACTGCGGTGCCACGAAATAACCACCCCAACACCCAAATTCCGTCACGATCGGGAAATGGCTCGATCCTGCCAACAGATCACCAATCTGACTGCTCTGCAGCAACAGTTCGCGTGACCAGATCGTGGGCGCACCGTGGCCGAAGTAGGACACCATGTCAGCTCCCCCTTCGATACTCTGAACCAGATCACTCCGGGCCTGCGACGTGCCTGCCGAGCCCGTCGGATAATCGTCCAGGAACACTCGATCCACGCCCGACTGCCAGTCCGGCGCCAGCTGCGAGATGATTTGATCGACCTCGCCGGAATAGTCCGAGCCCTCAGCAGGCGAGGAACGCTCTGCTGCAAAAGTCATGCTGGGGACTGGGCCCAAATCGTGATTGAGAATCCGGTTTACCAGGCGATCAAGCTCGGCTTCCGTGCGAACGGGCAGACGACCCACGGCCAGCTCGGCATCACCGTCATCATCGAGATCGGCAAAGCGATGGTCCAGCGGCGCATGTCGCACGACATTGTGCACCTGGCCGTAGAAAGTTGGCACATCGCTCACGCTGCCGAGGTTGAGACGGTCGAAGTAGTCATAGCTATCGCCACCCACGAGGATCACATAGCGCGTGGCCCAAAGGCTCTCCACATCCTGGAGGAAATCCCGGATCGCTTCTGGATCGGTCACACCGCCGTTGTAGTGACGGTAGAGATCATCCACATCGATCGCCCTAGCTGTGATCCCTTCCGCACGTCTTGCCTGCAGGAGTGGCTCGATGTTGTCCAGGAAGCGCTGTGGCGCGATGGCGACGAGGTCAGCACGATCACCAGTGAGCGGATGTGCGGGTTCGACGACCAGTGTGGCTTCCGGACGTTTGGCATCGGCCGTTTCAATCACGATGATCTGTTCTTCAATTGAGCTCACGTTGTCTGCGGCAGCGTACAGCGGCCCCATCGGCAGAATCGCATCGAAACGTCCGCGCCCATCGCTGATCAAGGGATAGTCGACAAAGCGCCGAACCTCATTGTCCGCGATTAGAACAGCAATCAGATCCGGGCCCGACAGATCGGGAATTGCAATTTGCTCGCAGGCCCGACCGCACTGGACAGGCTGATCCACTTGCTCGAAGGACAGCAGGCTGATGCCGTCAAATCGGTAGTTCAAACGATCGACTGCCAGACCCTCAGCGGCCAAGGAAGCATCAACGGGTACCACCGCATCGACCACGATGGACTCGATGCGGAAGACGTCGGCGAAGAAGCCGGTATCCAGCAGTCGAATTTCAATCTGATTGGTGCCCGCTTTCAGCAGCTGATCACCGAGGGAGAAGTTGAAACGCGCTGCTTTCAGTCCATCAAAGCTGCGCTCACCGAGCAACACGTCGTTGAATCGGACCTCGAAGCGATGGTCATCGGCTTCGCCCGGATAGTCCAGACCACCCCACACATCAATCGTCAGACGGCTCTCGCCCTCGGGTGAGCTGGTCAACACCAGGGGCCACTGCTTGCTGACGGGCACGGGACTGGTCCGCCGCAGTCCGTCGAAATACCAGGGGTCATCCGTGGGTGAAGCAAAGCTGTAGAAGCGATCTTCATCGAGGCGGAAGCTGTGGCGCACTCGATCAACGGAATGATCAGCAAAGCTCGGCGCGGATTGTGTCGACCAGCGGCGTTGACCACCGCCCAGATCCAGCACGTAGGGTCGCTCATTGCTGTACAGACTGTCTGTCAGCGCCTGACCGTGGAACAGCAGATGGTTGCCTGCACTCAGCGTACCGTCCCCATCAACCCACAAGGCAACTTCGTGGTCGTTTTGGTGCAGGCGAAGGACTGCCGGATCCAGTCCCATCAGCGGGAAGCCAAGGCTTTGGAGCTCTTCAAGGGGAATTCGCTGAATTCCGGTCACGTCAACGCGGAACTCGACGCCCAGATCCTGGCCACCGCGGCTTCGGAGCTCAGCTTGAGCAACCTGCTCAGCAGCCTGAAGTTCCTGGGCAAGAACTTCCCAGGGTTGCGCCTCAACGTCGGGTCGGGCGCCGAAGCCCGAGTCCAGCTCAAAGGGCCCGAAGCGGTCCGTTCGACCGGCGTTGGACACTTCTTCAAGAATCAACGGGCCGTTGCTTTCACTCGCGATCTGAATCGAATACTCCAATGCTTCGATAGAGTTTCCTGCCTGGGCGGGAATCAATCCCGAAGAGACCCGTTGAGTCCCTTTGGCACCCAAATCCTGATAAACCCGATACCCCAGCGTTCCGGCTTCTGTCGCCACGATCCAGCTCACGTCGATCCGGTCCGGGCTGACGCGCGCCGCCTCGAAGCCCGCCAGCGTGACCGGCAGCGTGTTGATGGGAATGAAATGGTCCTGAATCTCACCGTCAAGCGCCTCTCCCAAGTGGGAAGGTGGCGTAGCGTCGCTGAAGAAGGCCGGATCTGTCGTCAGGCGCAGGCGGGCGACGCTGGGCACGTTGTTGTTCGGGATACGCGCTGCCGGGTTGAAGGTCAGCACGGCCTGGAAGTTGGTCGAACCGTCAGGAATATTGCCGTCAGCAAAGCCCGAGGTCACGA
>JBCDLQ010000398.1:0-3259 GCA_039414335.1 Pseudomonadota bacterium
CAGCATGATGTTGCCGATGTTGCTAAAGCTCATGAACAGATCTTCGTTGAAATCGATATCATCCATCTCGTTGAAGGTGATGTTGATATTGCTTGGCAACAGGCCCCCGCCGAAGCGCTGGATAATGATCCAGCCGATATTCGTGCCAGGCAGGGAAAAAGAGGTTGCCAGGGTCCAGCTGTGCTGGATCAGGGAGATACCTGCGGGTACTCCGATTGCGATCATGATCGGCAAGCGTGGCGCCCATGAAGAACAGAACACGAACCAGGCGTAGATTGGCAGCAACCAAAGCGCCTGAACGATTAATCCGAGTGCCATGACGGTCCAGAGTTTCGGAAGGTTTGCCGGGAACCAGAAGGTCGTGAAGGGATTGATGCCCGCCATGAATCCAAGGACTGTCGCACCCAGCAGAAAAAAGAGCTGAGTCAAGATGACGACCAGCAGATACATCGCGGGAATAAGCAGGCAGGCGGTGAGAATCTTAGAGGTTACCGTCATGCTGTCCGACACAGGCAGTGATTTCCAGAACAGGATCGATCGATCCTTGCGGTCGTCAAACAGGCAGCCGGACAAGTAGAACAGGATAACGATGATCATCAGCCAAAAATATTGGGTTGCCAGGGCGAACAAGCCGGCAGACACGGCGAGCGATTTATCCTCCGCTGGACGCTCGGACAAGAGGCGCATACCGTCGAAAAACGATGCCAGGCCGGCATCAACCTGCGTTCCGATGATCAGTGCCACAACAGCGCTGAACACAAGCAGGATACTAACGCCTACCGGCGCCCACTTGAAAGCAATCGGGCTTTCCCAAAGTTCACGGCGAAGCAGCGCCCAAATCGTTTTCAGCGTTTGCGCATTCATGCACCACCTCCGAGACCATTGTCTTCCTCATCGCCCATCAGGGCCACGAACAGGTCGGCGACACTGGGCTTGTGGACTTCGCCCAATTCGCGCAGATGGGTCGAATCGGCGTTATCGAAGAGCAGGATGTGACGCCCGAACAGCACCCGTTCATGGAGCGGATTTAAAGCGCGTGCCTGTTCGACCAGGTCCGGCTTGATCATCACCTCCGTGTAGCGCTCGTGGATGTCATCCATGGTGCTGTTGAGGATCAGCTTGCCGTCCTTGATGAAGATCAGGTCGGTCAGAATGTGTTCCACCTCTTCAACCTGGTGAGTCGTGATCACGATTGTGCGCTCTTCGTCGAAGTACTCGTTGAGCAGGTTCGAATAAAAACGCTTGCGGAAGATGATGTCGAGGCCCAGCGTGGGCTCATCGAGCACCAGCAGCTTGGCGTCGATGGCCATGACCAGGGCGAGGTGGAGCTGAACCACCATGCCCTTGGACAGGGCCTTGACCTTGGCATCCATTTTTACCTTAGTGTTCTTCAGATAGAACATGCACTGCTCGCGAGAGAAGCGCGGATGCAGCTCTTCGGTCAGCTGAATGATGTGCTTGACGCGCGCCCAGCGCGGCAGCACGGCGACGTCAGCGATGAAACAGACGTCTTCCATCAGCTTGTCACGGGATTTCGAAGGGTCCAGACCCAAGACCTCCAGCTCGCCGTCGTAGCGGCCCAGTCCCAGAATGGCCTTCAGGGCCGTGGTCTTACCGGCGCCATTAGGGCCGATCAAACCGACGATGCGGCCTGACGGAATATCCAGATCCACGCCGTCCAGGGCGCGGGTCTGGCCGTAGCGGCGGCTCAGGTTTCTTGCTCGAATGGTTGCAGACATGGTCGCTCAGTCGTCCCTCTTCATGGGGGTTTGAATCAGTTCTTCGAGACTCAGACCCAGTTGTTCGATCCGGGCCGCCAAGCGCGGCCATTCGTCCTGCAGAAATTTTTCCCGCTCGCTGGCGAGGAGCTGGTCGCGTGCGCCGTCGCGGACGAACATGCCTACGCCACGGCGCTTGTCGACCAACTCGTCGTCAACCAATGACTGATAGGCCTTCGAGACGGTCAGGGGGTTGATCTGGAAGTCGACAGCAACCTGGCGAACGGACGGCAGGGGCTGACCTTCAGCCAGCGTGCCATCCAGAATGGCAGCGACGGTCTTTTCGCGCAGCTGCCAGTAGATTGGCTGGTTGTCGTCCCAGTGGGCAGTCATCAGCATCGAGTCAACGCAACAGACCAAACCAGGTGATCAAGGCGCTGTTGTTCGAAGCGCCGGTGGAGGTGTCGCCGATCTGAAGGGCGCCGTCGGACGCTGAAGCGGTATCATCGGTCGCGGTCGGTGCCTGCGTGATCGCGAATTCAGCGGCCTGAACCTTTTCCATCTCGACCAGTTGCTGCGCATCGCGATCTGAAAAGTCGGTCGCAAAGGCCAGAACAAGACAGATTGCGGCAGCAATGGCGGCGAGTCCGTGGGGAACTTCCAGAGTCTTGCGTTTGACAACGGGCAACATGGTTTTGCCTCCTGTTCTGATCGTGTTGGTGTACTAGTCTAGTAAAACACCACCACAGAGTCAAGTCCTTTCTGCTCAACGCCCTGTATGCGAACTGAATCAGCACAATCGATCTGCTACCATGGCGAGCTTTGAACCAAGCCCCGGGATGATGGTCCTAGCCATCGTTCCGTATTGAATTCCAACAATCCCCAGGAGAACAATCCTCATGGCTACCTCTCGTCTGATGGCCGCCGCGCTTGTGGCTACCATCGCCGCCGCTCCCGTTGCCGCCCAGGAACTCGAGTCCGACATGGACCGTCTGAGCTACACCGTGGGCATGGACATCGGCAACTCATTGTCAGATCAAGGTCTGGAACTGGATCTCGACCTGCTGGTTCAGGCTCTGCGCGCCACCTATAACGGTGAAGAAACCCTTCTGACCCGCGAAGAAGCTCTGGCAGAGCGCGACAAGTTCATGCAGCGCCGCCAGCAGGAGCTGGAAGACCAGCGCAACGTGGACGCCCAGCGCAATCTGGAAGAAGGGCAGGCTTTCCTGGCCCAGAACGCCGAGCGTGACGACGTGACCGTGACCGAGTCGGGTCTGCAGTACCGCGTGATCACCCCGGGCGAGGGCGCCAGCCCGGTCGCGACCGATCAAGTCACCGTGCACTACCGCGGCACCCTGCTGGACGGCACCGAGTTCGACAGCTCTTACTCGCGCGATCAACCGGCCACCTTCGGCCTGAATCAGGTCATCGCTGGCTGGACCGAAGGCGTGCAGCTGATGCAGGAAGGCGCCAAGTACGAATTCTTCATTCCGGCAGACCTGGCCTACGGTGCCCAGGGTCGCCCGGGTCCGATTGGTCCG
>JBCDLQ010000399.1:0-3255 GCA_039414335.1 Pseudomonadota bacterium
GGCCCGACTGTCCACACAGACAGCGGGTCGGGTCGAGGCCTTGCCCGTGGACGTCGGCGCGGCAGTTGTTGCAGATCAGCTTCTCCTGGCTCTGGATACGGAGCTGGCTTCATTGAATGTGGCCCGGGCAGAGGCGGCGCTGGCTGAATCGCAGGCGGAGCTGGCCGAGGCGAATCGCCTGGCCGAGGAAGGCCGACGCTTGGTCCGGGACCGTTTCCTTCCGGATACGGAAGTTCGCGCTCGCGAAGCCGCTGTGGTTCTGGCCGAGGCCGCCGTCACCCGCGTTCAGGCTGAGTTGGCGACGGAGAGGGAGCGCAAGAATCGACACGAGCTGCGAGCCCCTTTCGACGGCGTGATCGTGCGCCGACTGACCGAGCGTGGCGAGTGGGTGGATCCGGGCAGCACCGTACTCGAGCTGGTCAGCCTGGATGACCTGTGGCTGGATGTTCGCGTTCCCCAACGCTACTGGGCAGAGCTCAATCGTGGCGCGGTTCAGGTCAGAGCGATTGCGGATGTGCTGCCGGGACGACCCCTAGCGGTCGAGATCGAGGCCATCGTACCCGTCAGCGACCAGACGGCTCGAACCTTCCTGCTGCGGCTCAGGGTTCAGGATGTACCGATGGAAATCACGCCGGGCATGAGCGCGCAGGTCGAACTGGACCTGCAGGCCGATGCGCCGTCGACGCTGATTCCTCGCGATGCCCTGCTGCGCTATCCCGATGGCACGACCTCGATCTGGGTCGTCGCGGCGGGAAGCAACGTGGCCGAGGAACTGGCGGTGACGGTTCAGCGCCTGCTGTCCGAACAGGTTGAGCTGGTCGAGGACCTGGCCGCTGACCTACGCGTCGTCGTTCGCGGCAATGAATCGCTCACGGAAGGGGAAACCGTGCAGATTGTCGGAGAGTCGGGCTGATGTTCGAGGCCATCATCCGACGCGGGACGATCGTTACGGTCACGGTGCTGATCTTTTCGGTGCTCGGCATTCTCGCAGCGCTGCGAATACCGGTCCAGATGATTCCCGATCTGGAAGTCCGCGTGATCAGCGTGGAGACCAATTGGCCAGGTGCGACGCCACAGGATGTAGAAAAGGAAATCCTGATCCAGCAGGAACAGTACCTGCGCACGATTCCCAGCATGGAGCGGATGATCTCGACGGCCAGCTATGGCCAGGCCAGCATCCAGCTGGAATTCCCCTTCGGAATCGACATCAATGAAGCGCTGATCCGCGTCAACAACGCCCTCAGCCAGGTGCCCGGCTATCCGGAAAATGTGGACGAGCCCCGTCTGGAAGCTAGTTCCTTTTCTCAGAACGCTTTCATGTTTTTTCGAATCCGGCCATTGGAAGGCAATCCCTTCGAGCTGGATATGCGCCTGATGTACGACTTCCTCGATGACAACGTCCGACCCCGGATGGAGCGCGTCGAGGGGGTGGCGCGTGCCCAGATTCGCGGTGGAACCGAGCGCCAGATCCGGATTCTGATCGATCCCGTTGCGCTGGCGGAACGGAACCTGACGCTGGCTCAGATTCGTGATGCGATCCGTAGTCGCAATCGGGACGTATCGGCTGGTGATGTCGATCTGGGCAAGCGGCGCTATCTGCTCCGGACTGTGGGTCGCTTCGAGAGCCTGGAAGAACTCGATGAACTGATCGTCGCCCAGCAGGGCGACAGTCTGGTCCGTCTTTCCGATGTGGCCGAGGTCGAGTCTGCCTTCTATGAGATTCGCAGCCTGTCCTTCGCCGATGGCCGACCGAGCATCAGCATTTCCATCAATCGGGAGCCGGGCTCGAACGTCATCGACATCAAGGACGCTTTGCTGCCCGTTGTTGATGACATCAACAGTGATGTGTTGATCCCAGCGGGGATGGAAATGCAGCTGTCCAGCGATGACGTGCGCTATGTGCAGGCCTCCGTGGCCAACGTCTGGCAGAACCTGTTGCTGGGTGCGCTACTGGCCACTCTGGTGATGTACGTCTTCCTGCGTTCCGTCGGTGCCACGGTCGTGGGCGTGGTTGGCGTGCCCATCTGTACGATCGCCGCCTTCCTCGGTTTACTGCTCGCTGGCCGTACGATCAATGTAATTTCTCTGGCCGGCATCGCCTTCGCCGTCGGCATGACCCTGGACAACAGCATCGTCGTGCTCGAGGCCATCGAACGGCGTCGCCGGGAAGGCATGGATCGATTGGCCGCGGCTGTAGAAGGGGTGCGCCAGGTCTGGCCGGCGGTACTGGCCTCGACGATGACCACGGTGCTGGTGTTCGCGCCGATCTTTTTCATCGAGCAGGAAGCTGGACAGCTCTATTCTGATATTGCGGTCGCCATCTCCGCGTCGATTCTGGCGAGCATGCTCGTCGCCATTACCGTGGTTCCGACACTCAGCGCTCGACTGAATTTCGGCGTGAGCCACGGGGGGCGGGCCGTGGGCGGCGCGCTCCGGGATCGGCTGCTGCGCCTGATCCGAGGGCTGATCGCGACCTCATCGCGCCGCTTCGCCACCATGGGTGCCGTCCTGTTGGCGGTGGTGGCCATCATCGGGCTGCTGACGCCGCCGGCGGAATATCTGCCGGAAGGCGAAGAACCCAAAACCTTTGCGATGATGTTTGCACCGCCGGGCTACAACCTGGAGGAGATGGAGTTGATCGGGCGCCAAGTCGAAGACTGGCTGCTGCCTTTCGTCGGTGACGATCCCGAGCGCTATGCCAGCGGCGAGTCCGAGGTGCCCGCACTGGCCTACATGAGCATCTCGGTCAGCGCGGAGCGCATCTGGCTCCTGGCCGAGACGGTCGACCCGAAGCAGATCGATGACTTCATGGTCGTGATCACGGCCTACTACGAGACCTTCCCCGGCATGCGTGCCTTTGCCAATCGCGGGTCGATCATTTCCAGCAATGACGGCGGGACGCGTAGCGTCAACCTGGATATCACGGGTCGCGAGCTGGCGGATATCTACCGCGTCGCGGGCCTTGCCTACTCTCGGGCCGAGGCCGTGTTCGACAACCCGCGCCTGGGGTCTTCACCTTCTTCCCTGTCACTGGATCAACCGCTGGTTGAAATTCGACCGAACTGGGAGCGCGCTGCTGAAATGGGCATGAGTGCCTCGGATATCGGCTTCTCCGTGGCCGCACTCACCGATGGCGCGTTTATTGACGAATACTTCCAGGGCGACGACAAGATCGACATCTTCCTGTTCTCCCAGGCCGGCAGCGAACAGCAGCTGGACCGGGTCGAATCGCTGCCGATCTTCGTTCCCGGTGCA
>JBCDLQ010000400.1:0-3254 GCA_039414335.1 Pseudomonadota bacterium
CTTCGATTTCGAAGTGTTCAGGCCCGGGCAGACCCTTTGGACGTGACTTCAATACGAAGCGTTGATTGAACTCGGGCGTCTGAACATGGAGTCACCCCACGCCCCAATCATCCAACAGACACGCGATTGGATCGAAAGATTCGTGATCGGTCTGAATCTCTGTCCCTTTGCCGGCCAACCCTGGCGAGAAGATCGCGTGCGCATCACGGCCAGCGAAGCCAACACACCCGAAGCCCTCGCAGAAGATCTGGCGCAGGCGCTGATGGACCTGGCTGCCGGCGATCCGCAGGACTGCGAAACCACCCTGCTGGTCCACCCCCAGGTGCTCCAGGATTTTCTCGACTACAACGATTTTCTGGACGTGGCTGATGAGCTCCTGGATCAAATGGGCCTGGACGGCGAATTCCAGATTGCCAGCTTCCACCCGCATTACCAGTTTGCCGACACGGACCCCGAGGATCGATCCAACGCGACCAATCGTTCGCCCTATCCGATGCTGCATCTGCTCCGGGAAGCGAGCGTCGAGGCGGCTACGGCGCGACTCGAGCACCCGGAAGCCATCTACGAGCGCAATATCCGAACGCTGCAAGGGCTGGATCCAGACCAGTGGGCTGCCCTCTTTGACAAACCAGCACCGGGTACCGGCGACTCAAAGTGATTGATGGCAGGAGGATTTTCTGGCCCAAAAAGCCTGGAAACCACGAAGGACACGAAGCACATGAAGAAGAGCTATTAAAACTTCAGTTCTTCCTTCGTGCTCTTCGTGCGTCCTTCGTGTTTCTTCGTGTTCAAGCTTTTTGGCCCTTTCAGTGCAACGGCCCCTAACTCACTGTGGGTCAGCGATCGAAGTCTGCCAGGATGCTGTCGAGACGAGACACCATCAGGTCCTGCGCTTTCTGGGTCGCATTCAGTCCCGTGTACTCGATCTGCTCGACATCCGTACTACCAAGTCGACGCCTTGCGACCAGGTCGTAGGTCACCGTATCGGCCTGAACCATGTAAGCAGTATCGCTGCGACCGTAGAAATTGAGCTGGCGCTGGCCGGCGGGCAAGGCCCGGGCAACGACCACATGACGGACACCAGCGTCACCGGCTACCTCAGTGAGCGCATTCAGATCCAGCTCGGCCGTATTTGTCAGGTCAACGAGACCCGAAACAAAACCGCGTTCGACCAACTCGTGACCTTCACCGCGCAGCACGCGCTCGATCTCACGCACCATGGGATCAGTGATCGCCGGATCACCCAGGCCCACGACCAGCACCCCCGTGGCCGGCGGAGGTGGCTCGACGGGGACCGGACGCGTCGCCGGTTCCGTCGTCGCTGCGGTCACGTCTGCCGGGCGCTCAACAGAAGCCACCTCGAGCGCGGGTGGTTGATCCAGACTCAAGGCCGAATCCGGCTTGTCTGCTGCCACGTCACTGTCCGTTTCGATCGGTGCAAGGCTGGTCACCTGCTTGTCGTCAGCCGACATACCGCTGGTCATGGACATCGTGTCCATCGCAGCAGTCAAGTCACTGGCGTCGTCCTTGGCTGCAGCACCGCTCCTGACATCAGGATCGTTGTCGGCCATGCGTGCGTCTTCGACAGCGCCAGCAGCCGTCGCCGGCTCCTCGCTCGGTTCAGCTACGCGATTGGTCGCGGCAACGACATCAGCGCCTTCGGCCGGATCATCAGAACTCCAGCCGAACAGGCTGGTCACCCGTTCGATCTGAGCCGGCGCAAACTTCACCATGGCGAAGCCCGAGGCGCCCAGACCCACCACGACCAGCAGGGCGAAGATCAGCAGCGCTGACTTCGAACCCTGACGAGGCGGCGTGGCCGATTGGGTTGTCGGCGGCGCCACGACCGTGGGATCCACCGTTTGCGTCGGGGCCATATCCGGCGAACTGGCCGGGGGCTGGGCCGAGGCCGAAACGGCTTGAGTGGGTGCTTCGACCGGAGGCGATGACACGGCAGTCGGCACATCGACGGACGGCGGAATTCCTGCCTTGGCGGCGGCGGACGCAAAGCCGAGGTCGGCAAGCAGCGCGTCATAGCTGTTGTAACGTTTCGAGGGATCGGGCGCGAGCATGCGGCCGAGAACACCAAAGGTCTTCTCGTCCAGGGTTTCGTCAAGATCGCCAAGCTCCGGGAAGTCAGCCGCCAGCAATGTGCGAGCCGTGTCTTCCAGTCCGGAGCCTGGCACCAGGCGCCGACCGGCCAACATTTCGTAATAGACCGCGCCCAGGGCAAAGATATCGCCGCGATGATCTGCCGGCTTTCCGGTCATCACCTCGGGCGGCAGATAGCCGGGTGTACCCATGATGTATTTGCTGGCGGTCTGCTCGATGTCCGGATGGACAATGCTGGCAATTCCGAAATCCGTCAGGACACTTCGGCCACGGCGGTCGATCATGATGTTGCCGGGCTTGATGTCGCGGTGGACTATGTTCTCTTCTTGTGCCGCGTGCAGAGCCTGGGCGCATTCGGTGATAATGCGCCGGGCTTGTTCCGGTAGCAGACGACCGTCTCGTGCCAGTCGCTCACCGAGCGATTCGCCGTCGATGAACTCCATGACGAAGTAGGGTTTACCCTCGTCTTCGTCGGCGAGAAAGATCTGAGCGATATGCGGATGATTGAGCGCAGCCACGTTTCGCGCCTCGCGCAGGAAGCGCGTGACTGTGATTTCATCAGTGCTGAGTTCTTCGCTCAGACACTTGATTGCAATGAATCGCTCCAGCTTGGGATCGACGGCCTTATAGACCACACCCATCCCACCGCGACCGAGTTCGCTGATGATGTGATATCGACCTAGCACCTTGGGCATGACACAACCTCGTTCCAATTCTTCATCGTGCAGTGAATGAGGACGCCGAGCCGGGCTTTGGGTCCGGGCTCGATTCGACCTCTGACACCCATTCATACGAATATAGCAGAGCAGTTCTGCCAGTCCACAGGCTGCCCTGAATGCCATGATGCGCCCAGAAACCCCGTAATTACAGTCAATGAGACCAGGAGAATCGGCTTTTCCCGAATGGAATCGACCCCGCCAGACAAAAGATTCGAGCGCGAATCAGCGACCACCGGTACGCCTGTCACGCTGGACACGCGGCACAGCGCGCGCCTGCGCTCCCTCCATCCCGGCCCGCTGCACGAGGACCGGGCCCTGATGCTGTCGGGACAGATCATCGGTCGAGATGCAACCCAGTCTGACCTGATCCACACGGGTCCGAATGTATCCAGACGACACGCCTGGATCGGCCAGGTCGATAAC
>JBCDLQ010000401.1:0-3241 GCA_039414335.1 Pseudomonadota bacterium
CGGCGCTGCATGGAACAGTCGCGCTCGCCGAGATGGATCGCATTGCCGTGCGAATCGGCCAACACCTGGATCTCGATGTGGCGTGGATTGGTCAGGTACTTCTCCATATAGACCGTATCGTCGCCGAACCCGGTCAGGGCTTCCTGGCGCGTCAGGGCAATGGATTCGATCAGCGCATCGGGATCTTCGACCACGCGCATTCCGCGCCCGCCGCCACCGGCAGCCGCCTTGATCAAGACCGGGTAGCCGATCTCGGCGGCCAGTCGGGTCGAGCGTCGCGTATCGTCATCCAGGGGACCGTTGGAACCGGGCACGCAGGGCACACCGGCCTTGCGCATCGCGTTGATCGCTGACACCTTGTCGCCCATCAGACGGATGGTCTCGGCCTTGGGTCCAATGAAGGTAAAACCGGATTCCTCCACACGCTCGGCAAAATCGGCGTTTTCGGCCAGAAATCCGTAGCCGGGATGAACGGCCTCGGCGTCGGTGACTTCCATCGCCGCAATGATGGCCGGCACGTTCAGATAGCTCTGACCGGCCGGTGCCGGTCCGATGCAGACCGACTCATCGGCCATGCCCACGTGCTTGAGGTTTCGATCCACGGTGGAGTGAACGGCCACCGTGCGGATATTCATCGCCTGGCAGGCGCGCAAGACCCGCAGCGCGATCTCGCCGCGGTTCGCGATCAGGACTTTCTTGAACGCAGCCATATCAACCCCGCTGGATCACGAACAGGGGTTCGTCGAACTCCACAGGCTGGCCGTCCTCCACCAGGATGCTGACCACGGTGCCGCTGATCTCGGATTCGATCTGGTTGAACATCTTCATCGCTTCGATCAGGCACAGGGTGTCGCCCGAGGCCACCTTGCTGCCTTCCTTGACGAAAGCCGGTGAATCCGGGTTCGGCGACGAGTAGAAGGTCCCGACCATCGGCGAGCGGACAACTTCGCCATCGGGCAGATCAGCCGTATCGTCTTCGACAACCGATGGCGCCGACGCGCCCGGAGCCGCAGCCACAGGGGCAGCCGCCGCCGGGGCCGCAGCGGGCAGCTGCAGGGTCTGGCTGGCGACCGGTTGCGGGTGCGAACGAATCAGTCGAACCGATTCTTCGCCTTCGTGAATCTCGATTTCTGCCAGCTGTGATTCTTCTAGCAGTTCGATCAGTTTCTTGATCTTTCTCAGGTCCATGATGGGTCTACCCCGGGCAGGCGTTGCTGCTCTTGTTTTGTTGATTTAGGAAGTCTTGATCCGGTGGGCAACGGCCTGCATTGCCAGCAGATAGGAATCCGCTCCGAAACCGCAGATCGTGCCAACGGCCAGATCGGAAAAATAGGAGTGCTGGCGAAACGGCTCGCGCCGGTCCGGATTGCTCAGATGAATTTCCACGAAGGGTAGATCTACCGCTGCCAGCGCATCGCGCAGGGCCACAGAGGTGTGCGTGAACGCGGCCGGATTGATCAGAATCCAGTCCGTGCCGTCATCGGCCGCCTGTTGAACCCGCTCGACCAGCTCGTGCTCGGCATTCGACTGAAACGCGCTGAACTCGAGATTTGCGCGCGCCGCGAAACGCGCCATACGGGCGTTGATGTCTTCCAGCGTACTGGGCCCGTAAATCTCGGGTTCACGGCGTCCCAGCAGGTTCAGATTCGGCCCATGCAGCACCAGGATAGAGGTCATGCGGCTCCACACCCTTCGAAAGAGGGGCAGTGTGCATCAAAATGGGGGGAATGTCCACACGTTCACCGACGTTGAAGGCGATTTCGCAGACATTCAGCGAAAAAGAGGATTTTCAGGAGCGCCTGTATCGGGCCGACGAAGGGCCCGCAAGGTGTTCAGGGATTGACCCATTGGTCCAGCACGGGCTGGAGCTGATCGACCGTGACCTCACCCAGATGACGCCAGCGAATCACGCCGGAAGCATCAACGAGGACCGTATAGGGCAAGGCGCCGGAGGCGTTGCCCCAGGCCTGCTGCGTCGCCATCACGTCGCTGGTCCCGACCAGAATCGGATAGTCGATGCCCAGCTCGTTCACGAACTCGACCACGGGGCCGGGCTCATCGATGGCGATACCCACGACGGTCATGCGACCGGCGTGAGATTGACTGATCTCATTGAGCAGCGGCATTTCGCGTCGACAGGGGGCACACCAGGTGGCCCAGAAGTTGACGAGCATGGCTTGACCGTCGAAGTCACTGGCGCTGACGAACTGGCCATCGACGGCCGCATGACGGAATTCGGGCCGCGGATCTCCCTCCTGTGCGCCTTCGATTCCTGGCGCCGGGGGCCCAGGAAGGGTGAACCACGCCACGCCGGCTCCGAGCCCCAGGCCCAGAACGGCGACCAGGGCGTAGAGGACCCAACGGTTCATTGGAGCACCTCGTCGAGCAGCGCATTGAAATCATTCGGTGGCAAGAAGCCGAAGGCCCGCAGACCAGCACGCTCCGTTCCACCATTGAAGAACAGGTAGGCCGGCGGTCCGATCAGCCCGAAGTGACCAAGGATTGCCTTGTGATCGTCGTTGTAGTCGGTGACGTCCACCTTCAGCAAGGTCATCTGCGCCATCCGTTGGGCCACGCTGGCATCGGGAAAGGTCCGGCGCTCCATGCGCACGCAGTCCACGCACCAGTCGGCATAGAAATCCAGAAAGACAGGCCGTGGGCTGTCAGCGACCCGCGCCTGCAGCTGGTCCAGCGTCTCCACCTGTTCGAAGGTCGGCAGGGCAGCAGAGGATTGCGCAACGCCCTGCCCAGCCTGCAGATGATGCAGCGGTCGCAGCCAGTCCTGACCACCCGAGAGCCCGCCGACAAGCTGAGCCAGGCCGAATACGAGCAGGATTACACCCAGGCCACGCCAGAGCTTTTGCCAGCCTGACAGGGCCGTATCCGGCACCGAGGCCGTCATCAGGTACATGGAGCTCACGATGGCCAAGGCGCCCCATAGCAGCATGATGACGCTACCCGGCAGCACGCGTTCCAACATCCAGATGGCCAGCGCCAGAAGGCCAACGCCGAACACGGCCTTGATCGCCACCATCCAGGCACCGGCCCGCGGCAACAACGTACCCGCCGACGTGCCCCAGATCATCAGTGGCACACCCATGCCGATGGCCATGGAGAACAGCGCCGCCCCACCGAGCACCGCATCGCCGGTCTGGCCGATGTAGATCAGCGCACCCATCAGCGCCGGCGCCACACAGGGACCAACGACCAGCGCAGACAAGCCACCCATGATCGCCGCGCC
>JBCDLQ010000402.1:0-3241 GCA_039414335.1 Pseudomonadota bacterium
CTTTTTTCGCGAATTCAATGGAGTATACCAATCTCTTCAGAAAATTAGAAACCACCCCAAACGGCCCTCTCGGCCCACCTTCTCAGGGCTGTGCGGGCTCAGGAAATTTCGGCTGCAATCAGCTCCTCGGCAATCTGGATAGCGTTGAGCGCTGCGCCCTTGCGGATGTTGTCCGAAACCACCCATAAATCAATCCCTTGCGGGTGCGTCAGGTCCTTTCGGATGCGACTGACCCAGACCTCGTCATTGCCCGTCGCTTCCTCCAGCGGAGTCGCCAGACTGCCGGCTTCAAGCACTCGTACGCCAGGAGCCCCCTCCAGCAAGGTGCGGAGCTCTTCGATCTCAATCGAATCAACGGTTTCCAGATGAATCGCCTCACCGTGTCCGATGAAAACGGGGACGCGCACGGCCGTGGCATTGACGGCGATCTGATCGGAATCCAGAATTCGGCGCGTTTCCTTGTGCATCTTCAACTCCTCGCGCGTGTAGCCGTTGTCTTCCAGGCGGTCGATTGCGGGAATCACGTTAAAGGCGATCGGCGCGTCGAAGACCGAAGGCTCCGGGTCGCGGAAATTGAAGCGATCGGCGCATTGGCGACCGAGCTCCTCCATGGCCTGACGACCCGCACCCGAGACTGACTGATAGGTCGCTACGTTGATGCGTGAAATGCCGACGGCTCGATGGATCGGCGCAATCGCCAGCAGCATCTGGATCGTCGAGCAGTTGGGGTTGGCGATGATGCCCGATCCCGGCCAGTTTGCGAGCACTTCACCATTGACCTCCGGCACGACCAGCGGCACGTCGGGCTGCATACGGAAATGAGAGGTGTTGTCGATGACGGTGCAGCCGGCTGCCGCAGCGCGCGGTGCGTGTTCAGCAGAAACGCTGCCACCGGCAGAAAAAAGGGCGAAGTCCACCCCCTTGAAATCGAAGGTCGCCAGATCGTCAACGCTCAGGGAGCGGCTGCCGAAGTTGACCTGTCGCCCGACCGAGCGCTCGCTGGCTAGGGCAATGACTTCGCTTACCGGAAAATCTCGCTGATCGAGAATTTCCAGCAGCGCCTCGCCGACCATGCCTGTCGCGCCGACCACGGCGACCCGGTATTGCTTGTTGTGCTTGCTCATGAACCGTTCAACGTATCCAGGTAACCGCGCAGACTACCTGAATGACGGGGCGAAGGGTAAAAAGCAGGCGAAGACTCGCGAAAAACCGGCAGGAATTGTTGATTTCAGCCTGGAATGCGCGGCGTCTGCTGCGGTACATCGCCGCACTGGGCGCGATGCAGCAGGTAATGGTCCAGCACGGTCAGCGCCAGCATGGCCTCGACGATCGGGATGGCGCGGATGCCCACGCAGGGGTCGTGGCGTCCCGTCGTGATGATCTCGACCGGCTCACCGGAGGTATCGACGGTTCGTCCAGGCAGCCTGAGCGAGGAGGTTGGCTTGAAGGCGACGGCTACCTCGACCGGCTGCCCCGTGGAAATGCCTCCGAGTACGCCGCCGGCGTGATTCGAAAGAAAACCGTCTGGCGTGATCTCGTCCCGATGCTCGGTCCCCTTCTGCGCCACGGACTTGAAACCCGCACCAATCTCCACGCCCTTGACCGCATTGATGCTCATCATGGCCGCGGCCAGATCCACATCGAGCTTGGCGTAGACCGGCGCGCCCAGCCCCACGGGCACACCCGTGGCCCGAGCCTTGACCAGCGCTCCAACCGAATCACCAGACTTCCAGAGCTTCTTCATGAAGTCTTCCAGCACCGGCACGCGATCGGCATCGGGGCAGAAGAAGGGATTGGTGTTGATCACTTCGGCATCGAAGTGCTCATCACAGACCTGGTCACCGATCTGGGACATCCAGCCGATGACTTCCACGCCGAGCTTGTCTTTCAGGTATTTCCTCGCCAGCGCACCGGCCGCCACGCGCATGGCGGTCTCGCGCGCTGACGAGCGGCCACCGCCGCGATAATCGCGAATGCCGTACTTGTGGTGATAGGTGTAGTCGGCGTGGCCCGGCCGGAACTGGGCAGCGATCTTCGTGTAGTCCTTGGAGCGGGCATCGGTGTTGTAGATCAACAGCGCGATCGGCGTGCCCGTGGTCTTGCCCTCGAACATTCCGGACAGGATCTGTACGTCTTCCTCCTCGCGTCGCTGAGACGTATGTCGACTCTGGCCGGTCGCCCGCCGCATCAACTCGTCACGAATCTCCTCGGGCGTGATCTCCAGGCCCGGCGGGAAACCGTCGATCACGCAGCCAATGGCCGTCCCGTGGGATTCGCCAAAGGTGGTCACGGTCACCACGCGTCCAAAGCTGTTCATACCTGCTGACATGGGCTTGCTCGAAGTCTCCGATTGCGCTTAGAGATTGGTGTAGTTCGGGCCGGATCCGCCTTCCGGCGTGACCCAGTTGATGACCTGATAGGGGTCGGCAATATCGCAGGTCTTGCAGTGCACGCAGTTGGCCGAATTGATCTGAATGCGTTTGCCGGCCTCGTCATCGACCACCTCGTACACATTGGCCGGACAGAAGCGCGTGCAGGGATTGCCGTACTCTTCTTCGCACTTCGTGAAACAGACGTCGGGCGCGACGATCTTCAGGTGAATCGGTTGATCCTCGTCGTGCTCGGTCGCTGCAAAGTAGACCGAGGCCAGGCGATCGCGCGGTGCCAGGCTGCGCTCGACCCAGTCATAGCTGAAACCGCCTTCATCAAGGCGACGGTACTGCTCGTGATCGGCGTGGTTGCTGAGTGTGCGCGGCAGCTTGCCCGCCGTGACCGTTTCGATCGCCGCCGTGGTCAGGCCGCGCCACAGCCCCTTGTTGAAGCCGGGGCGAATATTGCGAACCTTCCTCAGTTCCGCCACCACCTCGGAATTGCGCAGACGTGCATCGAAGCCTTCGCTGCTCAGCTTTTCAGCCAGGATCTCGGCGGCCAGCATCCCGGACTTCATCGCCTGATGCGTGCCCTTGATCTTGGGCACGTTGACCAGGCCGGCCGAGTCACCGATCAGCATGGCCCCCGGCATTTCCACCTTGGGCAAGGATTGATAACCGCCCTCGGAAATGGCGCGGGCACCGGCGGCCAGGATTTCTCCCCCTTCGAGCAGCTCTTTCATCACCGGATGATGCTTGAACTGCTGGAAGGCCTCGAAGGGCATGAAGTTGGGGTCCTGGTAATCCAGCGCACAGACAAAGCCGACCGCCACGCGATTCTTGTCGAGGTGGTAGAGGAAGCTGCCGCCGTA
>JBCDLQ010000403.1:0-3224 GCA_039414335.1 Pseudomonadota bacterium
ACAAGGATACGCCCGATAGGTTTCGGTAAATATCCTGCGCATCCCGCGCGCCTTGGTCTCGAATGAGTTCTTCATTGATGACGACGACAGTTGTTGGCGATTCCAATGGTTCGGTCGGTAGCCGGGTTGAGGAGGTGCTTGTCACGCGATACAGCTTTTGAGCGCGGCCCGTCACCACCATTCTGTCGAGTGACGCTGCGTTTTCATCATCATTGTCTCGTTCAGCCGTTTCGAGCGCTTCCGATGATTGGGTTGATGCGCTTTCGCTTCCTGATGCGAAAACCAACGGAGCACTGGTTGCGAATAACAGCGCAAGCAAGATAGAGGGTATCGCTGCGCGCTGGGCGTTCAGGGTGGCCATATGAGCTTCCTTTTTGGATCGGCGTGGAAATGGACTGGGGCAGAAATCCAAGTGTTTACCGATAATGCAAACGATAATGATTATTATTCATGGATAATAATCTCTGTCAGTAAGCGATTTCAAGTGGAAGGCCCCCTCGTCATTAGAACGACAACCGGCTTCGGAATCGGTACGCGGAACAGCGGATTCGAGTCTGTGTTCTCCAATCTGGTGGCCGATTCAACCTGAGCTCAGCCTGCGACCTTTTTCGCTAGCTTCAACTCAAACCGAACGGAGGCAGCGGTTCTGGTATCCGAGAGCTTCAGGGCTGGTTGGACACCGCTCCTTGATCAACCGTTGCGCGACTTACTCCCGAAGGTAATCCGAGACAAAGTCATTGAAGCGCCTCAGCGCGCCTTCAAACCGCCCGAAACGCAGGTAATCGTTCGCGCCACTGGCCATGCCCGACTGGATACTCTCGGCCAGATCAAAATCCTCGTTCAACGTCATGACCGTGAGCCCATGGTTCTTGTCCCAGTAGCTTTTCGACGCTTCCGAGTTTCTTGGCTTCAGCGTCACCACCCGCACTTCGGTCTGATTTACGGACAAGGGTTCGGACTTCACCCAGATCACATGGTCGGACTGCACCAGCAACGAGCTGTTGGGAAACAGCGTGTAGAGCACGTTGGCCTGCTCGCGAATGTTCCACTCGGATTGGGCCTGCTCGCGCAGTTCCGACAGCGTGGCGCGCGGCAGGATTGAACGGATATGGGGGCCGTGACAGACATAGCTGGACAGGTTGTCGTTGAACAGGCGGGCAATGGTCTTTCGATGAGCAACTCGGAAGTGATAGGCCTCCAGGCCGCCCTCCAGCAACAGCTTCCAATTGCAGTCGCGCAGCTGCATTTCCGTGTCATGGACGATGAGATCATCGCTCACGGCCCATTCGAGGTCTTCATCCATCGACTACAGGAAACGCGCCAGATCGGAAGGTCCCGGTTCCGGCAGCAGCCAGATGAAGCCATGACGCTCGACGCAAGGAATCGTCTTCAGTTCCAGGGATGATCGATCGGGCTCATCGAATCCCTTGTCGAAATGCGGCGCACCGACGAACTCTCCGCGGTTGTTCCAGGTCCAGGCGTGATAGGGGCAGGTGAAGCGCTGCTTGCAGCCGCGGTGATCGTCGACCAGCCGCGTCCCTCGGTGACGACAGACGTTCAGGAAAGCGCGCACGCTGCCGTCGTCGGCCCGCGTCAGCAACAGGGGCAGCCCAAGGGACAGGCGGCGAATGAAGCTGTGTTCATCGTCCAGTTCGCTGCTGTGAGCAACGATGGTTGGCAATCGGCTGATCACGCGGCGATGCTCAAGGGCATAGCGTTCTGGATCCGCGTAGTCCGAGCTGGGATTGGTGCTGGGTCGATCGTCAAGAAAAAGCTGCTTGCTTTCCTTTAGGCCCAGTAACTCTTCGAGCAGTTCCACCTGTTCTGCATGCTTCATTCGATTTCCTTACCATTTGGTAAGCCGATTATTCCCTACCATTTGGTAAGAGGTCAAGCTATAGTCTGCGGATGGGCAAGGATCAGCAACCATCGGATACGCGGGAGCGTTTCATTCAGGCCGCCACCAGGCTGTTCTCGGAACGCGGCTTTTATGGCGCGAGCATGGATCAGATCGCCCGCGAGGTCGGCTTGACGAAGCAGGCGATGATTCATCACTTCGGGACCAAGGAGAAGCTCTACGGCGCCGTGCTAGAGGACATTTCAGAGCGATTGATGGACGAGCTGGCCAAGCAGGGAAAGGAGACACCGGTCACCTTTCCCGAATCCATCCAGCAGATCTTTCGCTACACCCGCAAGAACCCACTCGAATCACGGGTTCTGATGCGAGAACTACTGGACAACCGCAGCCGCACCAACCGCGCCGGCCGTTGGTATCTGAAACCCTTTCTGGACCGTCTGAATGGGGCGCTGAAGGAAACAGGCGCGTGGCACAAGGCCAGCGACGCAGACATCGCCGCTCGCGTTTATCAGCTGTTAGGCGCGATCAGCTACTTTGAAGTGTCCACCGCAACACTGGAGGCCATGTACTCGTCTGAGCAGGTCAAATCCATGACCGAGGCCTACCCTGAATTACTGGCACAACTGGCCGACCTTCCTCCGGGCGGATAATGGATATCAGAGATTCGGATCGCGCTGAGTGAGCGCTGAATCAATCGCTGAATCGATTGGCATGGTTCAGGTATCGCTGTCCCAGCTGGCGAGCGTGTTCGATATCGCTGCCCTCAGAGGCCAGATGCAGTTCTTCAAGCTCTACCTTGAGAACCTCGTCCTCCTGTTCAATTCGTTCCAGTACGTTTTCTAGCGTCTATGTCAGCTCGTGAACCGTGGCCAAATCGATCAGGGTCAGATCTTCCTTACCGATCAGCGCGGCAATCCTCGCATTCGTTTCTGAAAACTGGCTCAAGGCCATTTCAAGGCTCTCCGACGCTTCCACCTTATAGTGATCAGGTCTGTCATCGGCGACAAGGCCGCTCGAGACACATGGCAATGATGCGAGGGCTGCAGCAACAGTCCAGTGTTGCATTTCAATCTCCTGTTTCCTGTTCCGCTACATCCGCCTGCAGCATTGCCCGAACCGAACACAGATTGGCTTGGACACTCAGTCGCTGTGAGTATGTTTTAATGCGAACGATAATTATTTATATTCTTGCCCAAAGCAAACCGACAGATGAATTCAGGACTCTTCATGCCATCTCATTCAACGATCTCGACGACGAACCAATCTGTGCATGGGCCAATCTGGTTCTTGGTATTGATGATCCTGAGCTTTGCCGTGTCGGCGAACGAACAGGCAGAAACAGGCAATAACGATGCAGCGATGCTGG
>JBCDLQ010000404.1:0-3214 GCA_039414335.1 Pseudomonadota bacterium
CGATATCGAGAAGGATCAGATCGGGTACGCGCTCGAACATGGCTTCGACCGCATCCAGGCCGTCACGGGCCGTGGCCACTTCGAGGCCACGATGCTCGAGGACGCGCGAGGTCACGCGGCGCATGGTGATGGAGTCATCAACCACCATGACCAGCGGCGTGCGCTTGACTTCCTGAATCTGGTCGGCTTCGAGAATGTCGCCGCGACCCGGCAGGATTTCCTTGGCGAATGCGCGACGGATCAGCGGGCCAACATCGAGAATCGGAACGACCTGACCGTCACCGGTGATCGTGCCGCCCAGAATGCCGGGGATGGAGCTGATCTGCGGTCCGACGGGTTTGATGACGATTTCACGGTGGCCGAGCAGGTCGCTCACGCGGAGTGCTGCGCGTTCGTCACCGGCTTCGACCATCAGCAGGGACAGGGTGCCACTGCTGATTTCTTCCGGTGCGAAGTCCAGCTGCGGTTCGAGTTCCAGCAGCGGATAGGCATCGCCGGCGTATTCCTGCACGGGCTCCGAATCCTGAATGGCGCGTGACCACTCGTCGGCCAGAATGCGGGTAACCCCGCGAACCGACTGCAGCGGAATGGCGAACTGACGATCGGAAGCGCGCACCATGATCGCCTGCATCACGGTCAGCGACAGGGGAATGCGGATGATGAACAGGGCGCCCTGGCCACTATTGGACTGGGCAGAAACGCTGCCGCCGATCTGGCGAACTTCGTTGGCCACGACATCCATGCCGATACCGCGGCCCGCAAGCTCACTGACCTGATCCGCCGTGCTGAAGCCAGACTGGAAGATCATCTGGGTCAGGGTGGCATCGTCCGGATCATCGCCTTTCTCGATCAGGCCGCGATCAAGCGCGCGACTCCGAATCTTGTCCAGATTCAGGCCGGCACCATCGTCGGCAATACGCATGACCAGTTCCGTGGCCTCGCGCGAGACGTCGATCGTGATCGTGCCCGTTTCGGGTTTGTCCGCCGCATGGCGATCTTCCGGCATCTCGATGCCGTGGCTGATGGCGTTACGCAGCAAGTGCTCGATCGGCGCCGTAATGCGCTCGAGGACGTTGCGGTCGAGTTCACCTTCACCAGCCAGCGAAACGCGTAGCTGGGCCCTCTTGCCGACCTCGCGCGCGGAGTTGCGAACGACGCGGCGGAAACGCGGCAGCAAGGTGTTGAAGGAAACCATTCGGGCCTGCATCAGGCCTTCCTGCAGTTCCGTATTGACGCGAGACTGCTGCATCAGCAGGGTTTCGGACTGGCGTGTGGCGTCGTCGAGAATGCCGGTCAGTGAGGTCAAGTCATTGACCGATTCGGCCAGTGCTCGAGAGAGCTGCTGGATCGTAGAGTAGCGATCCAGCTCGAGCGGATCGAATTCTTCTTCAGCAGGACCGTGCTCACGCTCGTAGCGCGCGAGGATCTGGGCTTCCGTTTCGATTTCGAGCTTGCGAAGCTGGTCACGCAGACGAATCACCGTCTCGTCGACCTCGCCAACGTTGTTGCGGAAGACGCTGATCTGCTGTTCCAGACGGGACCGGAAGATCGAGATCTCGCCCGCATAGTTGACCAGTTCGTCAACCAGGCTGGACGGGACACGCAGGTTTTCGCTGCGGGCCACACGTTCTTCCGTGTCGTCGCCGGTGACGATCTGGGCCTCGGTGGTCAGGTCCGGAAGCTCGACGGCTTCGTCGAGTTCTTCGGCCTGATCGGCGAACAGCTCGTCCAGCGGCTTCATCGGTACCGGTTGACGCTCCATGACCGCATCGATCATCACGTGCAAATGGTCACAGCCGGCTTCCAGCGCATCGATGCTCTCGCGTGAAGCGTCCTTGAGGCCGGCAGCGATGCCCTCGAGCAATTCCTCCATCACGTGAGCGACCTGGCCAATCGGGTTCAGGCCGACCATGCGCGAGGAACCCTTGATCGTGTGCAGGTCACGTTGAAGGGCGGTCACCAGACTCTTGTCGTCCGGCGTTTCGCGCCATTCCTGAAGCACGCCGTCGGCGTGCTCCAGCAGCTCCTGACCCTCTTCCAGGAAGGCCTCGAGCAGATCATCATTGACTTCGTCGTAGTCGATCCGGATGAGGTTGGCATCGAGCTCTTCTTCGATTTCCGCCTCTTCCTCGATGTCCTCGACGGGTTCCGGTGCTTCTTCTTCGAAGGTGGGTATGGGCTCGCCTGCTTTGGCCGCTTCTTGAGCAGCGAGGGCCTGGCGTTCCCACTCGGCCGGTTCCGGTTGCTCCTCGTCTTCGGCCTCATCAGCCTCAGCGACTTCAGCATCCTCGTCGTCTTCCTCGACGACGGCCTCTTCTTCGATGGCTGCTTCTTCGTCGTCGAGTTCAGCCTCGACTTCTTCTTCAGATTCAGCCTCTGCGTCTTCTTCAGCGTCGAATTCAGCCTCTGCCTCAAGCGCTTCCTCAGCATCGACGTCTTCGATTACGGCTTCGGCTTCTTCAGCCTCTTCTTCAAGGTGATCTGATTCGTCGGCTTCGGCCTCAGCAGATTCTTCGTCAGCCTCAGACGGCTCGTCTTCTTCTTCGAGCGCAGCCTCTTCATCTTCAATTGCCGCCTCTTCTTCGGCAGCAATTGCATCGTCGTCTTCGCCTACGGTCTCATCGTCGACGGCGGTTTCATCGCCATCGACCAGCGCGTCGCCTTCGGCGTGTTCCGTGTCGCTGTCTTCGTCGGTAGCGACTTCTTCGTCATCAACGCTGAAGAAGTCGACGGCTTCGTCCGTTTCACTGATCTCGACTTCGGAGGTAAAGGTTTCCTCGGCAGAATCGTCGGCCTCGACCGGCGGAATGCTGTCGATCTGAGCCTGCTCACCGGTGCGATCGCGATGGGCCTGGCTGTGCAGGTCTCGCAGTTCGCCGGCGAGTACTGATGTGTCGAACAGTTCGGCCGGGACTTCCTCACCGCGCAAGCGTTCAAGGCGGCTCCGGAACAACTCGGCGCAATGGGCCATGACATCCATGCCGGCAGCCGAAGGTGCCGAATGGGTCAAAGAGAGTTCTTCGAGATAGGACTCGAGAATCTGGGCGGTCTCGGTTTCATCGCCGATCGGAGCGAGGCGCATGGTGCCCTTCATCGTGTGAACCACGCGAACCATGCTGTCGTCGATCTCCGGAATATGGCCGGATTCCTGCGTCTCCTTGAGCCAGGCTTCCATCAAGTCGAGATTCTCTGACAGCTCCTTGACCATCAGCTC
>JBCDLQ010000405.1:0-3208 GCA_039414335.1 Pseudomonadota bacterium
AGGCCCGCTGCGACTGGGTCCTCTCCCTGGACGCCGATGAAGCCCTGAGCAATGAATTGCGTCGTGAAATCGACCTGGTCTTGAGCGAGTCCGGGCCGGATCATGCGGGCTACCGCTTGTGCTGGCTGACGCATGCCTTCGACCGCGAACTGTCCTTCGGTCACTGGGCCCGCGCTCCCCTGCGCCTGTTCCGAAGAGATCAGGCCCGGTTCACGCCCGTCGCCGTGCACGAAAAGGTGGTGCTGGATAAAGGGCTGCGGGTCGGATTTCTCGAAGCCCCCCTGAGGCACTACGTCTACCGAGACATCGAACATGCGCAAGGCAAACTGTGTCGCTACGCTGAACTGCAGGCGGGCGAGCGCCATGGCAAGGGGCGTCGCGTGCGCAGTCCCCTAACGCCTTTCCTGCGGGCTGGCGTGAACTGGTTGGACAACATGGTGCTGCGGACCGCCTTCCTCGACGGCCGCGCGGGCTGGATCATGTGCTCCCTTTACGCCCGCTACACCTATGACAAGTATCAGCGCCTCAGGGAATTGAGCCAGGCCAGCTGAAGCCTGCTCCTAGCAAGCGTAGCGATCCACCTCGCCTTCCGGCACCGACTTGAAACGCCGATGCAGCCACCAGTACTGGGCGGGCTGGCGGCGAATGTGGTCTTCGAGAAAAGCGTTGTAGCGACGCAAATCGGCCGCCGGGTCATCACTGGGAAAATGGTCGAAGGCCGGCAGCATGTGCACCGTCACCTGGCCAGTGTCCGGATTCTTGAGCGGGAACATCGGCAGCACGGACGCTCGGCCCATGCGGGCCAGTTCCAGCGGCCCTCGTGACGTGGCGGTCTGAAGGCCGAAAAACTCCACGAACACGCTCCGCTCAGGCCCGAAATCCTGATCCGGAGCGTACCAGACAACCTCGCCTGCCCGCAGGTAACGGATCATGGCCTTGAGTTCGCTGCGCTCGACCATCCCCGGACTGTAGCGATTCCTGCCCGTGGTCTGGAAATGGTTCAGCACCGGATTGCGCAGTCGCCGATACACGCCGCGCACATCAACCTGTTCGGCGAACAGGCGCCCGCCCAGCTCCAGACAGGTCGTGTGCCCCGTGATCAGCAACACGCCCCGGCCGTCGGCCCGCGCCCGTTCGAGGTTCTCAAGCCCTTCGATCCGTCCATGGCGTTCAGTCAGACGGCCCCGATGACACCAGCAAAAGGCCGTTTCAGCGACGGCCTCGGACAGCTGTTGAAAATGCGCTCGGCGAATCGCCATCCGCTGCGCTGCGTCCCATTCGGGAAAGCACATCTCCAGGTTACGATCCACGATCAAACGCCGCCGTTTCATCAGTCCTTCGATCAGCGGTGCAAACGCCCGCAGGGTCGAACAACTGATTCGCAGCGGCAGGTGACCCAGCAGGCGAGCCGGGATCAGTCCGAGATGCGTCAGGATTCGGCGAAAGATCAACATGCGCGCATTATCCGCATTCTGCGTCGGTCGGGTACACTCCCGGCCCATGTTCTGGCTCTATCGCCTGCTCTCGATTCTGATTGCGCCCTTGCTGGGCTGGCGCTTGCAGCGCGCAGAGACCGACGCCGCGCGTCGCGCCGAGGGCCGCCGGCAGCGCCGGGGGAATATCCAGCCTGCTGCTTCGGCGCCGCTCTGGATCCATGCCGCTTCCGTCGGTGAAGTCAACGCCATTCGACCGCTGGCCGAGGCCTTGCTCAAGCGATATCGAGATGTGCCCCTCGTCATCAGCACCTTTACCGTGACTGGCGCCCTTCAGGTGGAACGCCTGTTTGGTGATCGTGCCCAGCACCGCTTTCTGCCCCTGGATACGCCGGGTGCGACCCGGCGCTGGCTGGGCACGCTTTCACCGCGCCTGGGGCTGATTGCGGAAACGGAGATCTGGCCGGAACTGTTCCACCAGGCCAACAAGCAGGGTCTCACACTGGCACTGGTCAATGCCCGACTCAGCGCCCGTGGGTTGGAGCGCTCCCGTCGATTCGGACGCTTGTTCGCGCAAGCACTGCAGACCGTCGAGATCGCCCTGTGCCAGACCCAGACCGACGCCGATCGCCTGGTTGAGCTGGGATTGCCATCGGAACGAGCGCAAGTCGTCGGCAACCTGAAGTTCGACGCGCCGGTCTCCTCCGACGTGCTCAAGCAGGCCCAGGAGTTTCGCGCCCAGTGGGGCGCACGCCGCACGTGGATCGCTGGCAGCACGCGGCCTGACGAGGAGGAGGTACTCATCGGCGCCCATCAGGAGCTCCTGGAAACGATTCCCGACCTGTTGCTGGTGCTGGCACCCCGCCATCCCGAACGCATCGATGAAGTCATCGAGCAAATCGAGGCTGCGGGCTTGCGTCATCAGCGTCTGGGCGAGCCGGTGTCTGACGACACGCCGCTTGTGCTGGTCGATCGGATCGGTGTGCTGCAGGCCTGCTATGCGGCCGGCGCTGTTGCCTTCGTCGGTGGCAGTCTGGTAGAGATCGGCGGTCACAATCTGCTGGAGCCCGCCGCTTTGGGCAAACCCGTCATGACGGGTCCACATCTGCACAATCAGCGCGAGATGGCCGACGCGCTCGGCGCCGCCGATGCGCTGACGGTCGTCAATGATTCGGAATCGATAGCCGATGCCGTGGGTGATTTTCTCAGCGATCCGGGAGCAGCACTGACCAAAGGGCGCGCTGCTCTGGCTGTCGTCGAGGCAGGCCGCGGCAGCGTGAAGTCCACGCTGGCGGCTGTTGAACCCTTGATTGCGATCGGCTCGCCCGAGAGGCGAGCCGGAAACTGATCAGCGCAGCAGCTGATTGACTCGAACCAGCGAGTCTTCTTCGATCTGGCCCGCGACCTGCTTCAGGCGCAGCTGATTGAGGATGAACTGATGTCGGGCCTGGGAGTAATTGCGCTCAGCATTGAAGAATCGCTGCTCGGCCAGCAGCACGTCCACAATGGTCCGCGTGCCCACCTCAAAGCCGGCGTTGGTCGCTTCAAGAGCACTCTCGGCCGAGACCAGGGCCTGCTGCAGGGCTTGAACTTCGCGCACGCCGGCGACGATGGCGCGGAAGGCGTTCTCGGTCTGGCGAATCACCAGGCGCTCGGTCTGGTCCAGGGTCTCGTCAGCAGCACGCAGGCTGGAGCCTGCCTGGCGACGCTGTGCTTGCGTGGAGAAGCCGCTGAAGATCGGCACGTCCAGCTGAACGCCCACACTCCAACCGTCG
>JBCDLQ010000406.1:0-3207 GCA_039414335.1 Pseudomonadota bacterium
GCAAAGTCAGCAGTGCTCCGGGGATGCGGTGCGCCGTGATCAACGATCTTCCGTACGGGATTCCGCTGAACATTTGTTCCGGTTGGCATCGAAGGCAGCCCCAATGGCGACGCCGATCGCAATCCCGATGGCGATTCCCGATCCGCTGCTGCCCATGGAGGCATCGAGGGCCACACCCAGCGCGACACCAATGGAAATACCAGCGCCCATGCCACGATTCGATGAGGCGGTCTTCTTCTCGTTCATTGCAGCTCCTTTACCTTGAAGGTGATGAACCGACCAGCAAACGTCTCGCTGCATGATCTGGTCTGGCCGAGTACCCATGATCGCATGCAGCCAAAGGACCGACATGTGCTAGTTGGGCTAGTGCATCAGTCGCTGTTTCAAGTCCCTTGCGGGTTGGCATTGAAACAATCAAAAGCGATTCTCCACGAACCGTCCTGACTCCAGAGATCCAACCATCCGGTGAGATCGCCAGCACTCGCCGTGTCCGCAAATGCTTCGAGGACCGCGCAGATCGCTTATTCATCGGCTGTCATCTGATTGCTCCTTTGCCTGTGTGATCGGGCTGTCTGATGATCGATTATGCGCCAGACGCCCGGGTGCCATCGTTAGTCGGTATGATCGGGCCCAATTGACCAACCGGGAACCGTCTGATGTCCGAGCTCAAATCCATCCGTATCGACCGCACTGCGGATCATGTCGCTGAAATCATCCTGTTGGGCCCGGGCCACGGCAATGCCATGGGGCCGGACTTCTGGCGTGAGCTACCGGGTGTTGTGGCGTCACTGAGCGAAGACGCTGAATTGCGATGTCTGATCGTTCGCGGCGAAGGCAGCCACTTCACCTACGGATTGGATCTGCCGGGCATGGCGCAGGAAATGGGCGGCATGCTGCAGGGCGGTGCCGCCGGTCGAGCAGCCCTGGCCAAGGCCGCGAGCGACATGGTCAGTGGTTTTGATGCGCTGGCCAATTCCCGCTTGCCGGTGGTGGCCGCCGTTGATGGCTGGTGCATCGGCGCCGGAATTGAAATGATTGCGGCCTGCGATATTCGCCTGGCCAGCGCCCAGGCGCGCTTCGCCCTGCGCGAGGTCAAGGTCGGAATCGTTCCGGATCTGGGCGGCATCCAGCGCCTGCCGCATCTTGTGGGAGAAGGCTGGGCGCGCGAGCTGGCGTTGACCGGTGATGAGATCAGCGCAGCGCAGGCACAGGCCATGGGTCTGCTGACGCATGTCTGTGAGGATGGTGAAGCGCTGCTCGAGGCTGCTCGCGCCAAGGCCCAGCAGATCGCGGCCAACCCGCCCCTGGTGACGGCCGGCATCAAGCAGGTCATGAACGCGCGCATCGATGGCGGGGTCAGTCACGGCAACCGCGAAGCCGCCACGCTCAATGGGATGTTCATGCAGTCCGAAGACTTCGCCGAGGCCATGCGCGCCTTCATGGAAAAGCGCGAGCCCCGATTCAAGGGTCGCTAGTCGGCATGCCGCGCTCTGAACTGCTGGGCTCGGCCCGCATTCCGGACACGGACAAGGACCTGCTGCTGTACAAGCACAAGGACAAGTTCTCGATTGTCATCCCCGGCCGGGGTGAGCTGATGAATAGCCGCGTCCATGGCTCGGAGAAGGCGCTTGCGGAGCTTGCCTGCGAGGCAATGGCCGCGCGAGGAACGGCGCGTGTACTGGTGGGCGGCCTGGGGATGGGGTTCACGCTGGCGGCGGCCCTGGAGCAGCTGGATGCAGATGGTGAAGCGGTGGTCGCCGAACTGGTGCCGGAAGTCGTCGAATGGAACCGTGAGTTCACCGGTGAGCCTGCGGGCCATCCGCTCAGGGATGAGCGCAGTCGGGTTGTTGTCGGCGACGTGGCCTCACTGCTGCGGAAAAATGCGACGGACGAGGATGGCGGTTTCGATGCCATCATGATGGATGTCGACAATGGCCCCAAGGCCGTCATCCGAGACGAAAATGATTGGCTGTATACGGATGAGGGCCTGCACATCACCCGTCAGGCGCTGAGGCCGGGTGGCATTCTGGCGGTCTGGTCGGCGGCGCCGGATCAGCTGTTCCAGGCCAAGATGCGCCACTGCGGCTTCTCGGTCGAGGAGCACATCGTTCGCCCCCATCGAGCCGGCAAGGGTGCCCGACACTATATCTGGCTGGGTCGCTGAGGCCGATCAGTGATAGACCACAGACCTTGTGAGGGCAATGGCCATCCGCGCTGATTGAATCAACTTCGCAACCATCGAACTCCCCGCATCCCTGTCGAGAATGAACTGTCTGTCCCAACTCAGAAGTGCCGGATGCTGAGTGGAAGAATCTCAGTCTGGAGTTCAAAAGCAAACAGCCTTAACGCGAAGACGCAAAGAGCGCCAAGCGACGCAAATACTTTTGGTTTGAGGCTGATGAGTTGGCGCTAGTCGCTTTGACGTTGGCTGCCCCGCGCAAATGCTTCCATGTTGAGCGTCGTAAAATTATCCAAGCATCAGGCGCCTCGTGAGATCGAGAGCCATCATTCGTGCAGCCTCAAACCAAATCTCTTTGCGCCTTAGCGCAGTTTGGAATGCAGTTGCGGTTTGCCGAAGGCAAGAAGCGGCTGCGTGGAGAACGTCCGAGCGTGTTTTCGGGTCAAGGCCTTTGCTTTTGCTCTTTTTCCCTCTAGCCCTAACGATCCACCGCATAGCTCAGGTCGACGCCCGTATCGCGTTCGCCGCTGACGACGCGCACGCCCCAGCGGCGGGACAGTTCGTAACGGCCTGAGAGTACGTTGCCGCTTTCGAACAGGCCGATGCCGTAGCTGACGAACAGCTTGGGCAGCAGGTACAGCCCGACGTTGACGGCGCCCTGGCCACCGGCGTGGTCAAAGTCTGCGCCTGTCAGTACGTAGGCCAGGGCTTTCTCTTCGCTGGTGGGTGGGTCCGTGAACAGCTGGATGACCGGCGCTTGCGCATTCCCCCGAATCGAAACGCCAGCCCGTTCTACGGCCGGGTCGCCAAAGACTTCGCGCACGGCGTCGATATCCAATCGCGGGTCGGTGATCGGCTGGTTGCTGAGGATGATCTCGCCGTTCTCGATTTCCAGGTTTTGCCCATAGGCCTCGAAGGTACCTTCGGGCAGGCGGATGACGCCCCGCGAGCGCGGTAGTGCCTCACCTTCGTTCCAGAGTAATTCGACTTCACCGGCCAGATCCGTTTCCAGACCGGCGGCTTCCAGC
>JBCDLQ010000407.1:0-3186 GCA_039414335.1 Pseudomonadota bacterium
CCGATCGAATCGGAGGCCCAACGCCTGGAGCGTGCCGGGGAACACGCCGAAGCCGCACGCGCCCTGACGCGACTGGCTGAAGCCCGCGACCTCGACGCCAGCGGAGATGCCGCGCAACTGCGCCTGCGCGCAGCAGAGGCCTGGCTGAGAGCCGGTGAAGCCGAGCGGGCGCGCGGCATACTTGTTGAGCTGGACCAACCCTTCGACGCACCAACTGATCAAGCCCGTCTCGATCTGGCCTGGGCCGAGCTGTCTTACATGCTCGGCGACCTCAGCGAGGCTCGCCTCCGACTCGCCAGAGCCGCCAGCGACTTGCCCGCTTCCGAAGCCACCCGATTCTCGCTGCTGGACGATCTGGTCCGCCGCGCCGAAGCCAACCCGGCCCGGCTGGCCCTGGCGGAGCTCGAAGACGCGATCTATGGCGATCAGTTCTCGCCAGACCTGGCCCTGGCCCTGCTGATCGACCATCCCCTGGCTGCCCTGACTGAACTCGAACTGCAGCAGCGGCACCGTCCGGAACTCGCGCCCTGGCTGGACCTGGTCGTCACCGCGCGTGCCGTGCTGCTGGATCCGCCGCGCCTTGACGATGCCTTGCGTGCCTGGGCCGTGCGTCATCCTTCCGTCGGCTATCCGCCCGAGGCCGCAGCAGCCTGGCTCGAAGCCTGGCGACAGACCCGTCCAATAGCGCGGCGAATCATGGTTGCCCTGCCCGGCAACGATCGGCTTCAGCCGGCCAGTCAGGCCCTTCGCAATGGCCTGATGAGCGCCTGGCTGGCGCTACGACCCTCCGACCGTCCCGAGCTGCTGTTCCGGGAAGTCGAAGACACCCCCGACGGCATCATCAGCCTGTGGTTCGAGGCGCGCGAACTCGGCGTCGACCAGCTGATCGGTCCGCTGGAGCGCGAGCAGGTCGATCGTCTGACCCAACTGCCCGACGCGGGCCTGCCCATCCTGTTGCTGAATCACCCCAGCGATCCGATGGCGCTCGAGGCCATGTCGGGCGATATCCAGGCCGTTGGATTGATTCCCGAAGAGGAAGCCGAACTGGCGGCGGTCCAGGCGCTGGTGCTCGGGCACGAGCGCGCGCTGATCATTGCCCAGTCCAGCGACTGGGGCCGACGGGTTGCCCAGGCCTTCGAGCGCACCTTCCGCCTGGGCGGTGGACGCATCATGGACCGGGCCGACTACTCGCCGACCCAACCGGATCAGAGCGCCATGCTCGAGGTCCTGCTGAATCTGGACCATTCCGAACAACGGGCCGCGGACATCAGCCGCCTGCTCGGCCAGGAGGTGGAGTTCGAGCCGCAACCTCGGACCGATGTCGATCTGATCTTCCTGGCCTCCCGTCCCGCCGATGCGCGCCTGCTCCGGCCCCAGCTTCGATTCCAGCGCGTCGGCGACCTGCCCGTCTTCGCGACCTCACAGGCGCTGGCCGGTGCGCCGACCGCCGAACGTGATCGAGACCTCGACGGAATGATTATTCCGCTGCCGCCCTGGTTCATCGATGACTCGGCCTTTGGTCAGGACCGTCAACGCACGGAACGGCGCTTTGCCAGCCTGCAAAACCCCCTGCTGTCCATCCTCCATGCGCTGGGTGCCGATGCCTTCGAGCTTACTCGCTGGGGGCAGCGCCTGCAGGACGACCCAGCCCTGTATCTCGCCGGACGCACGGGCCGCCTGCGCCTGCCAAGCGGTCGGCGCGTCGAACGCGATCTGCCCTTCGTGCGCATCGACAACGGGCAGGCCGGCCCGCTCCAATGAGCGCGCCGCAAGCCCGCCTCGGTGAAGCCGGTGAACGCGAGGCCGAATCCTTTCTGCGCCGTCACGGATTGACCCTGCTCGAGAAGAACTATCGCTGCCGCGGCGGCGAAATTGATCTGGTCATGCGCGTGGAAGAAGACGGACTCGAAGTGCTCGTGTTCGTCGAAGTCCGGCTGCGCGGTGCCGGTGCCCAGGTCAACGCATTGGAGAGCGTGGACCGGAACAAGCAGCGTAAACTGATCACCGCCGCTCGCCACTTTCTGATGGAAAACCCGAGCTGGAATGAACATCCCTGCCGATTCGATGTCGTTGCATTGGACAGCCATCGCAATCGACTGATGTGGGTGCCGGCGGCTTTCGAAACCTGACAGGGGATCAAACCTTCAAGGAGATGTCACCTATGTGGACCCAACGGATGCTGCGACTGGCCGTGATCGGCCTGTCCCTGATCACCCTCAGCGGCTGCGCGACCGTCGTCGTCAGTTCGGTGGCGGCAACGGGTCTGGCCGTGCATGATCGACGCAGCTTCGGCATGGTACTCGACGACAACTTGCTCGAGATTCGAGTGGGCGATGCGCTTTACGGCGACGATGCCTTCGACACGAGCAGCCGCATTCGCATCGTCGCCTACAACGGTTGGGTGCTGCTGGCCGGCGAAGCACTGGACGCGGAGCGGGTCGCCCTGGCAACCGATCTCGTTCGACAAGTGGACGGTGTGATTCGCCTGTTCAATGAACTCAGCCCCGAAGCCAAGCCCGGTCTGGGGCGGCGTAATTCGGACCGCTGGATGTCAACGCGCGTCCGCACCAGCCTGGGCGGTGTCGATCTGCCGGACTTCAACCCGACCCGAGTCAAGGTCGTGACCACACGTGGCGTGGTTTACCTGATGGGACTGGTGTCTCGTGCAGAAGGTGAAGCGGCCGTCGAGGAGGCACGCAGGGTTCGCGGCGTAGAGCGCGTGGTCTCGGTCTTTCAGTACATCGAAGAGCAACCCGATACGGAGATTGCCCAGTAAGGCAGGCAAGCCCGTCGGTTCAGCTCGACAGATAAAGGGCCAGCAGCAGAATGGCCAGGGCATAGAGCCCCGCTATCAGGTCATCCAGCATCACGCCAAATCCGCCCGGGACGCGCCGATCCAGCCAGCGGATCGGCCAGGGTTTGAGGATATCGAAGAGTCGAAACAGCACGAAAGCCGCCAGCCACCAGGCCCAGTGAAAGGGGACGAACAACAGGACGACCCAGAAGCCCACGAACTCATCCCAGACCATGCCGCCGTGGTCATGTTCGCCCAAGGCCTCTCCCGTGACCCGGCACAGATAAATGCCGAAGAGAAAGGACAGGGCCACCACCAGGACGCCGATCCACAGGGGAATCTGGACCAGAAACAGCGCCGGTAACAAGGCCGCCACCGTGCCCACCGTTCCC
>JBCDLQ010000408.1:0-3166 GCA_039414335.1 Pseudomonadota bacterium
CAGCGAAGACAAAGGGCAACCCGATCAGCACCATGGCGAGGACATTCATGGGCCAGTAAAGACGCTCCCAAAAGGCTTCCCGATAGGGACTGGCGTCGAGTCCATTGCTCTCCAGCAGTGATTTCATCGCCGACAGGTCCGTCATCGACAGGAGGCGAGGTCTCGACACGGTGGCTTCGAACAACTCCGGTCGCAGACCCGAATCCAGCGCCAGCGCGTCCAGCGCTTCGGCGGCACCGATCTGTTCACGATCGAGGCTGCGAACCTCCTCCAACTGCCAGCGGCTGCCGTCGTGTCGCGCTTGCTCGGCAAAGTAGACGCGGTCGGTCTGGCCCTGCCCGTCCAGGCGATAGATCTGCAGCTCCCGGAAAGCCAGCTGATTGTCGTCAAGCCACAGGGAGAGACCGATGCGCAGCATGTGATCGCGGTCGCGCAGCCAGAGCGCACCCTGATCACCGAATTGAATCTGACCGCTGCGTGCCTGCTCCCGATCGGCCCGGGCCTGGGCCTCGAGACCGGGGATCAACCATTCGGCCACAGCAAACAGCAGCACCAGACACAACCCGACAGCCATCAGCACGCGCGAAATGATCCTCCCTCGATCAAACCCGGCCGCCCGCATGGCGACCAGTTCATTGGCCGAAGCCAGTGAGCCCATACCCACCATCACGCCGATCAGGGCTGCGAAGGGAAAGACGTCATAGAGTCGTCGGGGCGTGGTCTGGGCGATGTAGACCAACATTTGCAGAGCCTGATAATCGCTCTCCAGCGAGCGTGCCTCGCGCAGAATTTCGACTAGCGAGTACAAGCCGACCAGCAACAGGCCGACGACCGCAATGCCGACAAGAACGCGGGAAATCAGATAGCGGCTGAGACGAGCGCCTTCGATCACCATCGCCGCCATTGCCTGGATAACAAAGTCACCACCACGATCAGCACCATGCCGTGCAGCGGCCATAAGCCCGGGCCGCTGGCAATCGACTGACGCTCCAACCAGACCAGCGCCGCGTGCACCAGATTGGTGTAGACGAGATAAACACCCAGAGCCAGAACGACGGCGCCAAAGCGGCCCTGACGAGGCCCGACCTGAGCCAGGGGAATGGCCATCAAGGCCAGCAGCAGGGCTGCGACCGGAGACGCCAGCCGCCAGTGCCACTCCTGAAATCCTTCCGGGCCTTGCAGGGGCAGGAGTTCCGTCAAGCTTGCGCTGAGCTGCCCTTCACTGCCGCTATCCAATTCAGGCGCGGGTAGCCGAACGTCATTGCGCGCAAAGTTCAGGACGCGCCGCTCCGGGATCGAGAGGTCGCTGAGATGACGAAGTTGCTGTCCTTCGAACAAGGTCAGATAAGGTCGCTGATCCGTCTCATCGACCCAGACTCGGCCACTGGCGGCCGACAACACTTCGGAGGCAGCACCGTCGTGAAAGTGAATGAAGACATCGGACAGCTCACCGCTGGATCGATCCACCTGGCCGACATACAAGGTAACCTGATCATTTTCGAGACTGTTGAACTGTCCGGGACGAATACCTGCAATCAAGGCCGTGCGCGCCACTTCGCTCATGACACCGCTGGTGCGCTCATAGGCGGCCGGGCCGGCCCAGCCCGAAACGAACAGCAATCCACCCGACCACAGCAGCGACCAGAACAGCAAGGGCTTGAGCAGATCCGAAAAGGCCAGACCGGATGCCCGCTGGACCGTCAGCTCACTGGTCTCTCCCAGACGCCCCAGCGCCATCAGCAGGCCGACCATCAAGGCCAGAGGGCCGACCAACAACAGGGCTTCTGGAATCCTGAGCATGAGCAGCCACATGACGCTGGCCATGGGCAGTGCGCCCTGCGCTGCCTCGCCCAACAGCTCCGCCAGAAAAAGGGCCATCATGACGCCGACAAAAACCGCCAGGCAGGCCAGGGAAGCCTGCATGACCTCACGCAAGATATAGCGGTACAGGATCATTCGCCGCCTGCGCTCGTCTCGTCACTCGTGTCATTCGTCCGACAGTGCATGGGAAGCCGGCCCGCAGACGGTGCAGATTCGTTAAAGAGGCTCGGATTCATGGACATGTCGTGTTTGATGGAGCCGGTTACAATGGTCGATTAAACTGGACGGCCGGTGGAACACCAGACATCGAAGGCGCTTCGATCGTTCCCGGGAACACAAGCACCGACTCGCTCCAGAAAATCATCGTCTCATTGAAGCCAACAGGATTCCAGCGCATGCAGTTTACAACCCGTTCCGACTCGATTACCGATCTGGCCAGCGATGCCCTGATCATCGGCGTGGCCATGGGCCAGGCCTTCGATAGCCACCTAGGTCAGATTAATGACGCCACCAACGGGCTGCTGCAGCAGTTGGACCTCAACGGTGAGCTGCCGCGCAAGGCAGGAAAGACGCTTCTCCTGCATCATCCAGCTGGACTGCAGGTGGGTCGCCTGATCGTGGTGGGTCTCGGCAAGACGGACAAGCTGGACGGCATCACCTTCGTCAAGGCCGCCCAAGCCGTGGGCAAGGCCCTGCGCCAGTCGCAGGCACGCAACGCGCACTGTCTGCTGAGCGAAACGGAAGTCCAGGGTCGTGACGCAGCGTGGGTTGTCCGCCAGACCGCGCTGGCCTTGACCCATTCGAACTATATCTATGCCGCCACGAAGAAGGCCGCCGACGACGCGGCACCGGCAACGGACAACGTGAGTTTTCCCGCCGCTGAAGGCGTTGATGCGCAACTGTCGATCGCCGCCGCCCTGGGCGCTGGCATCCAGACCGCTCGCGATCTCGGCGACCTGCCGCCGAACGTCTGCACGCCCGTTTATCTAGCCGAGCTGGCGACGAAGCTGGCCGATGAAATCGAAGGCCTGGAAGTCGAAATCCTCGACGAAGACCAGATGGCCGAACTGGGCATGAATTCGCTGCTGGCCGTCGGTCAGGGCAGCGTCAACCCATCGCGTCTGATCCGCCTGCGCTGGCAGGGTGGTCAGGCCGACGAGGCACCGCTGGCCATGGTCGGCAAAGGCGTGACCTTCGATACGGGTGGCATTTCCCTGAAGCCGCGCGAGCTGATGGAACAGATGAAGTTCGACATGTGCGGCGCAGCCGCCACCATCGGCGCGGTCGAAGCCGCCGCCCGCCTGAAGCTTCCGATCAACGTCGACGGCGTGGTCGGTGCGGTCGA
>JBCDLQ010000409.1:0-3163 GCA_039414335.1 Pseudomonadota bacterium
CATCGGGCGCTGCTGGGGTCGCTGGAGCGTTTCACCGGCATCATGATCGAGAACTACTCGGGCGAGTTCCCGTTGTGGTTGGCGCCCGTCCAAGCCGTGGTCATGAACATCACGGACGCGCAGGCGGACTATGCCCGGGAAGTTCAGAAAGCCATGAATGCACAGGGTATCCGCACGGAAATCGATCTACGCAACGAAAAGATCGGCTACAAGATTCGCACCCAGACGCTGGACAAGGTTCCCTACATGATCGTGATCGGTGATCGCGAGGTGGAAAACCGTGAAGTGGCCGTTCGCAAACGTGACGGCAGCAATCTGGGCACCATGTCCGTCGATGCACTCGTCAACCGTCTTTCCGAAGAGGTGGCTGAGCGTCGTGCAATTGGTGAAGAAATCAGCGATAATTAAGGGCTTGATCAAATTTCAAGCCGATTTCTGTCAATCGTTTTGAGGAGAAGGACACATCGCAACGGATAAGCAGACTCGCCGCAACGAAGACATCACTGCACCTCGTGTGCGCGTTGTGGGATCCGAGGGAGAGCAGATTGGAGTCATGGGGATCAGGGACGCTTTGGCAAGAGCCGAAGAAGAGGGGATGGATCTTGTAGAGATCGCCCCGCAGGCCGATCCGCCTGTCTGCCGAATCATGGACTGGGGCAAGTTCCGCTTCGAAGCGCAGAAGAAGGCTCAGGCCGCGCGCAAGAAGCAGAAGCAGATCCAGGTCAAAGAGGTCAAGTTCCGACCGGGAACGGACCAGCACGACTACGATGTGAAAATGCGCAACTTGCGCCGCTTCATCGAGGAAGGCAACAAGGTCAAGGTGACCCTGCGCTTCCGAGGCCGCGAAATGGCGCACCAGGAGCTGGGTCGTGATCTGCTGAAGCGGGTCGAAAGCGACATGGCCGAAGAAATTACCGTGGAGCAGTATCCGCGGATGGAAGGGCGGCAGATGGTGATGATGCTGTCGCCGAAGAAGACCTGATTCAGGGCCTTCGTAAGGGGATCATTGGATCGATAGACATGGAGAGGCCGGCAATTGCCGGTTTCTCGATGAAGGGCCTGAGAGAATTCAGGCCACGACAACGAGCCTGACGGCAGCCGCAAAAGTTCTGATCGCGACGGCATGCGAAACAGACGCTGCAGGACGGTGATGAAAGCACTACTGAAACTAGGAGACGAAAATGCCGAAGATGAAGAGCAACCGAGGCGCTGCCAAGCGCTTCCGTGCCACGGGTAGCGGGCGTATCAAGCGCAAGCGCGCCTTCCATAGCCACATCCTCACCAAGAAGGACACGAAGCGTAAGCGTCGCCTGCGCTCGACCGTTCTGGTGGCGAAATGCGACGAGAAGTCGATTCGCCAGATGTTGCCGAAGCTGTAAGGAAGGAGACTCACAATGGCACGAGTAAAAAGAGGCGTCGTTGCACGTCGCCGTCACCGTAAGGTACTGAATCGCGCGAAGGGCTACTACGGTGCCCGACGCAAGGTCTATCGCGTCGCCAAGCAGGCCGTTATCAAAGCCGGCCAGTACAGCTATCGCGACCGTCGTCAGCGCAAGCGTGACTTCCGCAGCCTGTGGATTACCCGCATCAATGCGGCCGCGCGCGCCAACGGCCTGTCCTACAGCCGTTTCATCAATGGTCTGAAGCGCGCCGAGGTCGAGATCGACCGCAAGGTGCTGGCCGACCTGGCCGTGCACGACAAGGCAGCCTTCAAGGCGCTGGCCGAGAAAGCACAGTCCAGCCTGGCCTGAGGCAGGCATGAGCACTGCTGATCTGGAGGGCCTCCACGCCGAGGCCCTCAATCTCATCGAGTCGGCGTCCGACCGACGATCCCTCGACGATATCCGCGTTCGCTTCCTGGGCAAGAAAGGGGAGCTGACAGGATTGCTCAAGCAGCTGGGCCAGCTGCCGCACGAGCAAAGGCGCGAAGCCGGCCAGGCGGTCAACCGGTCCAAGCAGGCATTGGATCAGGCCATCAGCGCACGGCTCGAGACGCTGAAGGCGGAGGAACTCGAGGCCAGACTGGCCGAGGAGCGGATCGATATCACCCTGCCGGGGCGCACTGTCGATGCCGGTGGCGCTCACCCGGTCAGCCGGGCGCTGGATCGAATTCTCTCGATCTTCAATCAGCTGGGCTTCACGGTCGAAACCGGCCCCGAAGTCGAAGACGATTATCACAACTTCGAAGCGCTGAATTTTCCCGAGCATCACCCCGCGAGGGCGATGCACGACACCTTCTACCTGCCGAATGGCGATCTGCTGCGGACCCACACCTCTCCCGTGCAGATCCGCACCATGAAACGCCAGGAGCCGCCCGTACGAATTGTTGCCCCCGGCCGCGTATTCCGTTCGGACTCGGATCAGACCCACACACCGCAGTTTCATCAGGTCGAGGGACTGTTGGTGGACGATAACGTCAGCTTCGCGGACCTGAAGGGCTTGCTGTCGGAGTTCGTCAATGCATTCTTCGAGGACGATCTCGAAGTGCGTTTGCGGCCGTCCTATTTCCCCTTTACCGAGCCGTCGGCAGAAGTCGACGTTCGATGGCGAAATGAGGATGGGTCACCGGGCCGCTGGCTGGAGGTCCTCGGGTGCGGCATGGTGCATCCCAATGTCCTGGCGCATTGCGGCATCGATACGGAACGCTACACGGGCTATGCCTTTGGCCTGGGCGTTGAGCGCTTCGCGATGCTTCGCTATAGAGTCAATGACTTACGCCTGTTTTTTGAAAATGATCTGAACTTCCTGCGCCAGTTCAGATAGCACGTCTTAGGAGTTTGCCTTGAAGGTCAGCTATCGCTGGTTGAAGTCCTGGGTTCCCGTTGATCTCGACGCACGAGGCGTTGCCGATCGACTCACCCTGGCCGGTCTGGAAGTGGATGAAGTCGCCGCCGTGGCGCCACCGCTTGATGGTGTCGTTGTGGGTGAAATCGTGGCGATCGAGCCGCACCCCGATGCGGATCGACTGCGCGTGTGCCGGGTCGCCGGCGATTCGGAAGAACGAACAATTGTCTGCGGCGCGCCGAATGCACGCCTGGGCCTGAAAGCCCCCCTGGCGACCCTTGGCACCGTCTTGCCCGGCGGTATGACGATCAAACCCGCAAAGCTGCGAGGCGTGCAGTCCGAAGGGATGCTGTGCTCCGAGCCGGAGCTGGGTCTGGGC
>JBCDLQ010000410.1:0-3163 GCA_039414335.1 Pseudomonadota bacterium
GCGGATGTTGGTTTTCATCTCCAGCTCCAGACGACTGACCATTTCTTCCTTGATCCGGCCCGCATACCAGGACCGATTGTCTTCGCGAGCCCGCCATTCTTCGAGGATCGCGCGACGCCGGGACGGCATCACGCGGAAGAAGAACCAGAAGCGCTCGAAAATCAGCGTCCACATGACCAGCAGCACGGCCATGATGGCCCAGAGGACATCGCCTCCGAGCTCAATGAAGCCGCGGATGGCCTCTAGCAGATTAGTGAGGGCTACCATGACGATGCTCTGCAAGGCGGGCGATGATGCCAGCGGCCTGTTCTTCCAGAATCTGGATCAGGGCACGAGCACGGCTGTGCAGCACGCTGTGGATGATCGTCAGCGGAATCGCAACGACCAGACCCAGAACCGTGGTGATCAGCGCCATGGAAATACCGCTAGCCATCATGCGCGGGTCACCCGTACCGAACAGGGTGATCTGCTGGAAGGTCTGGATCATACCGACCACCGTACCGAGAAGACCGACGAGCGGGGCGATCACGTACAGCACCTTGATCAGCGGCAGACCGGATTCCAGCGGCGCAGTTTCGCGCAGAATCGCTTCGTCCAGCTTCAGCTCCAGGGTCTCGACGTCCTGATCCGGATCGTCCTGGTAGACCTTCATCACGCGACCCAGCGCGTTGTTGTCGGTCGCTTCGTCACGCTTCAGCTGGCGTTTGATCGAGTTGCCGCGCATGAAGAGCACGACGCCTTTCCAGATCGAGAAGAGCACGCCGAAGACACCCAGCGCGATGATCACGTTACCCACGGGACCGCCCTGACGACGACGCTCTGCCCAAGTCGGTGAACGAACGACCTGAGCCAGAATGGCGCCACGGGTGCCGTCAATCGCCATGTCCGTGACGTCACCCGGAGACGCGTTCTGCAGATCAGCGGCCAGACTCAGGAAGCGGGCGTCCGGCTGGCGCGGTAGTTCCGCGAGCTCCGTGCCATTCCAGGTCAGGAACTTGCCGTCAGACAGGGCATTGAACACGCCGATACGGACCACTTCGCGGCCCTGCTCCGGCTGACCGTCCTGATTCACGACCGGTGCGGTGAAGCGAACGATGCGGCCTGATTCGTAGATTTCACGAACCATTTCCAGCCACATGCGAGACAGCTCTTCGGAGGTGGGCAGCTCACTGCGCTGGGCCAGATCGTTCAGATACTGAGCGCGACCCGGCAGCTGGGCGCTGACCATGGATTCTTCAATGGACGTTCCGACGTCACCGGCGACCTGACGAACGACACCGAACAGCTCGCCCAGGTTGCCCATGCGCTCGTCGAGCGTGGTTTCCAGCTCCACGAGTGCCTGTTCATTGGCGTCGAAGGCATTGTTCAGGCGCTCGGAGCGGGCTTCTTCTCGGCGCAGCTCGGCGCGCGCTTCTTCCAGCAGCTGACGCTGATTGGCGCGCTCGCGGATGAAGTCCTGCAGGCGCTGCTGATCAACGCGAGCCTCTTCGGAAGCGGCTTGCTCGACCTGGCGCAGCAAATCTTCCAGCGTATCCTGGGCCTGAGCACTCAGGGGGGCGACCACCAGGGCCGCAGCAATCAAAAGAATTCTTGCTTTCATGATCAATTCTCCGCCGCGACGGGTGCAGGAACGGGCAGACGGATCAGATCCGGTGCCACCTGGTTACGAGCGATGGCCAGACCGTCGCCGATCGGAAGCCGGTACTCAGCACCCAGCTGTTCGAACTGGCGCGTATTCGGGTTCCACCAGCCGCTGGTTTCGCCGTCCATGGACTGCCAGAACAAGAGCGTGCGGCCGATTCGCAGGAACTGGACGCGCGTGGCGTCAGGCAGCTCGCCCTCATAGGCTTCCGTGGTGCGACCATATTCGATCTCACCCTGATAGGCCTCGACGATCAGACGATACTTTTCCGAAGTGGTGACATCGGAGTCATCCAAACGATTGACCAGACCGCGGGCGCGATTGGTGCGCTCTTCGAGTCGGAACGGCATATCCGCCTGAACCAGCTGAACCAGACGGTTCGCCATATCGATCATCAGCGGCACCACGGCGCGGTTGGTCGACTCCAAGCCAGCGAGCTGCCCATTGATCGAGGCAATCTCGGCTTCCTGGTTGGTGACAATGGCCTGGAGCTGATCGTTGTAGATCGTCAGGCTCTGCACTTCGGCAATGGTCTGACGGTACTGATCGATCAGCTGCTGGGTTTCTTCGTCAACCCGGTTGATCTGCTGCTGCGCCTGAGCCGCTTCTCGAGTGATCCGATTCTCGGTATCGATCGAGCGGTCCAGCACCTGAGCGTGCACGCTGCTTGCGCTGACCACCAGCGCCGCCCCGAGCAGCCACAGCCGCGAAATGGAGTTTGAATGTTGAGACATTTTTCTATCCGCTATGCTTGGAAATCGTTGTGTCAAAGATGCCCGTCACGTCAAAGCAACGGGCAAGCTAATTAGAATACCGCGCACCCCTGGCAAAAGAAAGCCAGCTTCAGAATCGCGCAGAGTGTTCCTACCCGAGAGCGGAAGCTAACCGGATCACGGCGCGAGGTCAAATATTTGCGCATCATGAACACGACAAACTACGAAACCGACCGTGGACAAGAATTCACGCCCTGTGGCTTGCTGAGACGCCTCGCCGCCATCTTTTACGACGGTCTGCTGCTGCTCGGCATCATTCTCCTGGCCACGCTGATCGTCGTCATTCCCAGCGGCACCGAAGTGCCGGCCGGCAGCGTTTTCTTCCAGCTTTATCTCCTGGTGATCAGCTGGCTGTATTTCGCCCTGGGCTGGCGCAAGGGCCAGACCTTGGGCATGAGCTCCTGGCGAATCGAAATCCACACAAACGGGTGCCTGCCCAGCTGGACCTCGACGACCGCCCGTTTCGCCATGGCGATCCTGTCCTGGCTGGCCGTTGGCGTGGGCTTCCTGTGGAGCCTGTTCAACCGTGACCGGGCCACCTGGCACGACCTGGCCTCGGATACCCGACTCCGCGTTCGCCCCAAAAAGTAAGCCGATGTGATCAGCGAGACCGCAGCAGGACAATGGCGACCAGCCCGACCAGACCGGCGGGAAGCAATAGGGTGATCCAGAGCGGTGCCGGCAGGACGGCGGCCAGGCCCTGGGACAAGCGCGTGAGCACGAAGAAGGCAAGACCGCCACTGACACC
>JBCDLQ010000411.1:0-3160 GCA_039414335.1 Pseudomonadota bacterium
TCTGATGGTTGAGTCGGAAGCCGACCTGCTGACAGAAGACGAAATGCTGGGTGCTGTCACCTTCGGTCACCAGCAGATGCAAACGGCGATCCAGGCCATTGAAGAGCTGGCTAGCAAGGCTGGCAAGCCGAAGTGGGACTGGGAAGCGCCGGCCAAGCCGGAAGGCGTGGCCGAGAAGGTCGAGGCCGTTGCCAAGGACGACCTGGCCGCTGCCTACAGCCACACGGAGAAAGCCGCTCGCCGCGAGGCCATCGGCAAGGTTCGCGATGCGATGATCGAGCAGCTGTGCGCGGAAGACGATGAGAATGCGCTGCCGGTCGGCGAAGTCCAGGGCGCTTTCGGCGCCCTCGAGAAGCACTTTGTCCGCGATCGCATCCTGTCCGGTCAGCCGCGTATCGACGGTCGTGACCTGACCACCGTTCGCCCGCTGGACATGAAACTGTCTGTGTTCCCGCGTACGCACGGTTCAGCAATGTTCACCCGCGGCGAGACCCAGTCCATTGTGGTGACCACGCTCGGCACGGGCCGCGATGCTCAGATTATCGATTCCCCCACCGGTGAATCGAAAGAGCAGTTCATGCTGCACTACAACTTCCCGCCGTACTGCGTCGGCGAGACCAGCTTCATGCTGGGGCCCAAGCGCCGCGAGATCGGCCATGGCCGTCTGGCCAAGCGGGCGCTGAATGCCGTCGTGCCGTCGGGTGAAGAATTCCCGTACGTGCTGCGTCTGGTGTCTGAAATCACCGAATCGAATGGTTCGAGCTCAATGGCTTCCGTTTGCGGTGGTTCGCTGGCGCTGATGGATGCCGGTGTGCCGATCAAGACGCCTGTGGCCGGTATCGCCATGGGTCTGATCAAGGACGGCGATCGCTTCGCAGTTCTGACCGACATCCTGGGTGATGAAGATCACCTCGGCGACATGGACTTCAAGGTGGCCGGGTCTCAGGACGGCGTCACCGCGCTGCAGATGGACATCAAGATCGACGGCATCACCGAAGAGATCATGCGCGTTGCCCTGAAGCAGGCGACCGATGCTCGTCAGCACATCCTGGCGCAGATGAACGACGTGATCAGCGCGCCGCGTGAAGAGATGAGCGAGTATGCGCCGCGTCTGTTCACCATGAAGGTCCATCCGGACAAGATCCGTGACGTGATCGGCAAGGGTGGCGCAACCATTCGCGCCATCACGGAAGAAACCGGCACGACCATCGATATCCAGGATGACGGAACGGTCACGATCGCCTCGGTCAATCAGGCTGCCGCCGATGCTGCACGTACTCGTATCGAGCAGATCACGGCCGATGTCGAAGTGGGCGCGGTCTACGAAGGCACGGTCACCAAGATCATGAACTTTGGCGCTTTCGTCACAATCCTGCCGGGCAAGGACGGTCTGGTCCATATCTCCCAGATCTCCGACAAGCGCGTAGAGAACGTTACCGACGAGCTGGCCGAAGGCGACAAGGTTAAGGTCAAGGTGCTGGAAGTCGACAAGCAGGGCCGAATCCGACTGAGCATGAAGGCGTTGAACGAGAACGCTGGCGCTTCGGAGTAAGCCAATTGAAGCAGTTCAGGCGGCCCGTCGATCTTCGGCGGGCCGCTTTTTTTTGCCCGAAGCGGCGATTGAGGCCTGCAGGGACGCGCCGGTAGTTTATCCTGCCGCCTGGCGTTGACGTTGGACGATGGAATAGTCAGGAACGACGATGAAGCTGATGACCCCGGTCTCCCCCGGCGAATTGCTGGACAAGCTGACCATTCTCGATATCAAATCCGAGCGCATCGAAGATGCCGACAAGGTGGCCAATGTTCGCCATGAGCAGACGCTGCTGGAAGCCGTCTGGGAGGACACGCAGCTCGATTCCCCCGAAATCCAGGCGCTGCGGGCAGAGCTCAAGCGGATCAATGAAGCGCTCTGGGAGATCGAAGATGACATTCGATTGTGCGAGAATGCGGGCGACTTCGGTGAACGTTTCATCGAGCTGGCACGTGCGGTCTATGTCACCAACGATCAGCGTGCTGCCGTCAAGAAGAAGATCAATCTGGCGCTGGGTTCAGCGATTGTGGAAGAGAAGTCCTATCAGGACTATGGGCAAATGGATCGAGGGGAACAGCAATGAAATCGCTCAAGTGGAATGCACTGGCACTGGCCATGACGCTCGGCCTGGGCGTGGCCCACGCGCAGGATGGCCCGATGAACGATGGCGATGAGGTGATTTCCTCGTCCCAGTCACCGACCATGAACTTCACCGGCGATCGCTACCGGGTGGGTGTGGGCATCGATACGGAATTCGATCTGTTCGGCGAGTTTCTCCTGACCCTGACCGAGAATTCCCGGTCGGCCTGGCTGGCCGAGGGTTGGCTGGGCGGCGAAGGCGCAGGCGGCGTCAAGCTGAACTACCACTGGATCTTCGGCGGTGAAACGGCCCAGGGCCTGGATGGAGAGGTCTACACGGACGGACGCATTGGCAAGCTGTTTGTGGCTGCTGATGAAAACCAGCTGGATGATCGTAAGCTGACCTTTGGTGGTGGTTTCGAAAACGAAGACTGGTTCTTCAGTGCCTACGGCATGACCGCACTGACTGATGAGCGCCAGATCAATCGGACGATTGAGCTGGAGGACCTGCTGGTTCGTGGAGAGCTCGATGGCCGCGGCTTTACCCGCATCGATACGCTGCAGCGCGTGACCGATCTCTTCGAAGCCCCCTACGAATGGGGCGCGGGTATCCGCCTGGGCCGCTATTTTGATAACCAGCTGGTGCGCGTGCGTGCTGGGCTGGACTATGAAGACGGTGATTTCGGCACCTCTCAGCTGACAACATCGATCAACCTGGATCGATTCTTTGCCGATACGCCGCACGGCCTGTCCGTGCGCGCGGGCTATGCGCGAAAGAAGGGTGATTTTGAAGTAGATCGCACTGATCTCAGAGCGAGCCTGCTCTACAGCTACAGCTTCGGCCGACGCCATCAGCCCTCGCGGCAGTTTCGCGAAGAAGAATTTCAACTGCAGGCGGAACCTCGATTTGAAGAGCGGGCCGTGGCTTCTGAAGTCACCTTGTCTGACCGCGCGCTCTTCGACTTCGACAGTGCCGAGCTGAGACCCGCCGCCGAGGCAACGCTGGACGAGATCATTGCGGCGATTACGGAAGGCGGACTAGTCGGCGCA
>JBCDLQ010000412.1:0-3134 GCA_039414335.1 Pseudomonadota bacterium
CCAGCGTGGCCTTGTCCTTCGCGACCACCTACGCTCTGGGGCAAGTGGCCAAGCGCTACTACGCCGGTGGGCGCACCATGTCGACCGATCTTCTCAAGCAGACCTACGCTGAAACCCTGGGCTCGGCCAAGCAAATGCAGTCTGACTTCGGCCCTCAGATCCAGCAGCGCGCCAGCAATCTGAACATGAACGAAGTCATGAGCATGGTGCGTAACTAGTGCTTGGCGTCTGCATAAAGCCATCGTGCCGCTCGGTTGTTCGGCCCCATCAATGAAAGATTAACGGCTTGATAAGCGCAGGGAGATGCTTCGACCAAACTCATCTGTCAGACGAATATCGACCGTCACCGTATCGGCATCCATTTCCGCCAATCCATCGACCCTGAGCCCGAAGGACGGCACCGCCGGAGGCTCTGGCTGAGGATCGAAGCCCACCAGCCGACCCGGGGGCATCACGAGATCGCCTTGAGACATGCTGATCGTGACATCCAGATACAGCGTTGATCGATCGGTGAATCTCGCCGCAAGACGGAAGCTGCCTTCGCACGATTCTGGTACCACGACCTCCCGAAACAGGGGCCAGACGGCAAAGCTCCGAATCGTTCCACAGTTCGATCCAAGAAAGGTCAGTCGGGCCAATCGCTGCTGCCCACCGCCCAGACCAAGCAACATCGGCAGGCTGTCACCTTCAATGCCGGTAAACACGACACGCGGATTGGCTGAGGACAGGTCACCCGCCATCAATAGACCCGCTGGCGGTTCGGGCTGTGGATCGAAACCCACAAGCACGGCAGGGGGCACGAAGCGATCGCCCACTTCTTCCAATTGGGCGCGATAGAGAATGTTGCCTGCCGACACGGCAGTGGAAAGCAAGCCGAGGCAGAGCGCGAAGATGAGTCCACTGAGATGAGCGGTGAGATGAATCCTTTTTGATTGAGTCATTGTCATGGAGCGTCCTTGGTATTGAGTCCAGTCATTCAAGCGTCTTTAAATGACTCAATGCCAGCAGACGTCAAAACCGCACATCGCTTAGCATGGCGCAATGCTCGATTCCCAAGCCTTCCAACCATGAATTTGCCCGATTGCCCCTTGTGCCTTGGACGCGAAACGCGCGCACTGCTGGAGGTCGACGTGCGTCGATACTTTCGGTGCGAGCAGTGCCAGGGGCGCTTTCTCGATCCGTCACAACACCCCACACGAGAGGAAGAACAACGGGAATACGATCAGCATCAAAACCAGATCGACGACCCAGGCTATCGACGCTTTCTGAGCACTTTGACCAATCCCTTGCTCGAACGCCTGCCCGTCCGATCCGAGGGTCTGGACTACGGCTGCGGACCAGGGCCTGCCTTGGCCGCAATGTGCGAAGCACACGGCCATTCAATGACGCTATTTGACCCCATCTATCGCAACAACGAGTCAGCCCTGAGGCGTCAATATGACTTCATCACCTGCACGGAAGTCGCTGAGCACTTTCATCAACCTGGCATCGAGTTTCAGCGCTTGAGCGATTTGCTTCGACCGGGCGGTCTTCTGGGTGTGATGACTCGTTTCCAGACCGATGATTCACGGTTTGCGACCTGGCACTATCGGCGAGACCCGACCCATGTGTTCTTCTATCGCGAAGACACGATGCGATGGCTTGCACAGAAACGCGACTGGATCCTGGAGCTGCTGCCACCCACGGTAGCCTTGTTTCAGAAAAAAGGAGCCTGATGCACCGGCGAGCTTCGCCGGCCCGTGATGGACTAGAAGCTGACGACCTGCGCCGTTCGGTTCACCAGCAGCTTGCCGCTGGTGTAGCTGGCGTTCAGAAAGGCCATGATGTTTTCCGGCGGCTGGTCCGAGCGCTCTGCCAAATCGTCCAGGGTCACTGGACCTCGAATCAGCAGCTTGGCCAAGCCGTGCAGCTGCTCATTGCGCATGGCCTCAGCAGGCACCTGCGTCAGCATGAATTGCACCTCGCCAAGCAGATCCGGATGGAGACGACCCCTCGCCTGCGCAAGACCCGCAAACCATTTCAGTTCACTGAGAGGCCGCTGGCGATGCCCCTGCACTCGGTCGACGAGATCCGCGTTGGATATCGGCACACCGGCAGAGGTCGGCATCGGTTGGGTGAACATCGGCGGTGCCAGGTCGGAGATAGAACCGTCGTAGAACCAGGCACCAGAACCGGGGTCGATCATCAACAGGGGCCATCCCGGGTAGGTAATCACGACCGGCTTCTTCCAGCTCTGCCGCCGCAGGTGTTCAGCCAGGGTGAAATGGCCTTCCTGTTCACCGACATCGATGGTTCGCCAGATCGAATCGTTGGCAGAACTTTCAGCCTCCTCCTCACCGGTCAAGGTCTGACCGCTGAGCGTGTCGGTTGGCATCTCGCCAGAAGCGGCGGCTTTGAGCAATTTGAGGAAGTCGCGAGAGCGCAGCGGCTTGCCCAGGAGATAGGTCGCCGGAAAGTCCTTGTTGCGCGACATGGCGATGGAGACCAGACCACGATGAGTCAGGTCCTTCCAGACGTTTTCGCCCTCTTCATGGTCAACATCAATCAGGGTGATGTCACCACCAGCTTCTTCAGTAATCGACCAGGACTCACTGCCCTCTCGCCCCCCCGCAAGATTCAGCAGCGATCGCATCACCATCATGTCCTTGGGTCCGACGTGCAACGCTGACAAAATCATTTCATCTGACATCGCATTGATCTCCCATGCAACGCTTGCGGAAATTGAGAATAACGCGACTTTGTGAAAAGCCCAAGCACAAACATCGCGATCGAATTCACATTCTGGATGGCCAATCGGGGCTTTTCAAGTTGATCTTTGGTCGTAGCTCAGAGTGTTCCGATTCGATCGGCCGTTGCAGCGACCTCAATTAAGCGACGAACAGACCCCATGGCCTGATGCAAAACGGCTTCAATGGCCTCAAGACTGATGGCCGATTCGGTGACCCCGGCTGCGGGATTGGCGACGACGCACAAGCTGGCATAGGCGATGCCGGCTTCTCGTGCCAACGCGGCTTCGGGCAGTGAGGTCATGCCGACCAGCGTGGCGCCATCTCGGTGCAGCCGGGCAACCTCAGCATCCGTTTCCAGCCGTGGCCCCTGAGTCACGGCGCAGCATCCACCGTTATGGACCTGCA
>JBCDLQ010000413.1:0-3113 GCA_039414335.1 Pseudomonadota bacterium
CACAGCGCCACCAAGTTCCTGGGTGGCCACGGTGACGTACTGGCCGGCGTGATCGCTTGCGACGAGGAGCGGGCTCAGCCACTGCGACAGATTCGGATCGCCACGGGCGCTGTCCTCCATCCCTGGGCTGCCTTTCTGCTGCATCGTTCCATGCCGACGCTGCGACTGCGCGTCGAACGATCCCAGTCTACAGCCCAGGCACTGGCCGAGCGCCTGAATCAGCACCCCGCCGTCCATCGAGTTCACTATCCGGGCCTCTCCGGTGGCGACCCGGCAGGCCTGATTGGCCGGCAGATGTCAGGAGCGGGCTCCGTATTGGCCTTCGAAGTGGCCAGCGCCCAACAGGCGGCCGACCTGATCGAGCACCTCGATCTGATCACGCCTGCCGTCAGCCTGGGCTCCGTCGATACGCTGATCCAGAGCCCGGCAGCCCTGACCCATCGAATCGTCGCAGACGACGCGCTGGACGCCCATGGCATCGGCCCGGGTCTCCTGCGCGTGTCGACGGGGCTGGAGGAAACCGAAGACCTCTGGCGCGACCTTGACGGGGCATTGAATCATCTGCAGCCCTCGCAATTTCGAGCCGCCTGAAGGGTCATCTGCTGCCCGACCCAGTCAGCCTCACAGAGCTTTCACATCGCGGGAAATGATCTGACACAATACGGCCTCCTTTCATGATCAAAGGATGACTTTGATGGCGTTTTCATCCCGCTTCCTTCTTGCGGCGTTTATCGTCGCGCTGAGCACGGCACTGGCCGCGCAAGACCCCATTCCGACCCGTGCGTTCTTCGACAGCGCCAAGGTGACCCAGATGGGTATCTCGCCCGATGGAGAACACGTGGCCTTCACCTACGAGGAAGGTACAGAGGTCAAGCTGGCGATTCTCAACCTGGACAACAGCCAGATCACCGCGTCTTTCGGCTTCGGTGAGAATCAACACGTGTTCTCCTTCTGGTGGGGCAGCAACGAGCGCGTGGTCATGTCGGTCGGCGAACGGACCGGCAACCTCGATAATCTGGGTCGGCCCGCCAACCTCTATGCGGCCAACATCGATGGTTCGCGCAGGGAAGAAATCTTCGCGGTCGAACGATCCAGCTATCAGGTTCTGCACCCGCTACCTGACGACGAAGAACACATCTTGATCGCCCGTCGCCATTTCGGCGATGGCGGCATTCCCAAGGGCAATCTGCTGAACATCTTCACCGGCGATCTGGACTACCTGGCTGATCAGCCCGTGAGTGATGACCTGGTTGCGATCATTCCGGACAACAGCGGCGAGCTCCGCATTGCCGCCGAACTGATCCAGGGTGAGACCTTTGACGATCGCGAACTCAATATCTTCGTGAAGCGCGGCGAAGAGCGCTGGGAGCGTCTGCCCATCCCGTCACAACGTCCCAACGTCAGCATCAACCTCATCGGTTTCTCTGCCGACAATACGAAGGCCTACATGACGTCGAACCACGACATGGCCGTCAATGATCGTACCGGCGTGTTCCGCTACGACTTCGCCACGGACGAGATCGAATTGCTCTATCGCGACACGGACGTCAATATCAGTGGCGCTATGGTCGGCCACGACGGCGAGTTGCTGGGTGTCACCACCAATCTCGGCCTCTCGGAGCATTTCTGGTTTGACGACTTTGCGACCGAGAACGCAGACGCGGTTCTGATGCGTCGCCTCTCGGCCTCCTTCCCCGGCAACAACGTGGTCGTTTCGTCCTACAGCGCTGACGGCATGCTGGCCATCGTCCAGGTCTTTGGTGACCGCAATCCGGGTGAATTCTTCCTCTTCAACACCGAGACGATGCAGGCGCGTTTCCTGGCCGCTCGTCTGCCGGACCTGCCGAAGGATCGACTCGTCCCCATGGAAGTGGTCCGGATCGAAGCGCGCGACGGCCTTGAGCTCCATGCGCTTCTGACTCGTCCCGCCGATCAGCAGGAAAACCTGCCCTTGATCCTCAACGTCCATGGCGGGCCCTTTGGCATCGTGGACACCTGGGGCTACAACGACGAAGCCCAGTTCTTCGCCCATCATGGATACGCCACCCTGCAGGTCAATTTCCGTGGCTCGGGAGGCCGAGGCGATGACTTCGTCGCCATGGGTCGACGCGAGTGGGGCGGCAAGATGCAGGACGATGTCACCGATGCGACGCGGTGGGCCATCGAGCAAGGCATCGCCGACGCGGATCGCATCTGCATCTACGGCGGCAGCTATGGCGGTTACGCCACTCTCATGGGCGTGGTCAAGGAACCCGAGCTCTATCAGTGCGGCGTGGGTTATGTCGGCGTCTACGATCTGCTCTGGTTCCGCGATGGCGACGGCTCTGACTTCTCTCGCGGCCTCGACCGCAACGCGCGTGGCAACTTCGAACGCTTCATGTCGGCCAATGTCGGTGATGAGGAATCGGCTCTTCGCGCCTCTTCACCGGTGCACCACGTCGACAGGATCGAGGCGGATCTGTTCATCGTCCATGGTGCCAGCGACGTCCGCGTCCCCGTCGGCCACGCCTATCGCCTGCGCGAGGCGCTGAACGACATCGGCAAGGACTACGAGTGGATGATCAAGGAAAAGGAAGGCCACGGTTTCTTCAACGTCGACAATCAGGTCGAGCTGTACGAAGCCATGCTGACCTTCTTCAATCGCCACATCGGCCCGGCACGCCGTCAGGTCGCCGCAGACTGACGCCGCTATACTGAGCAAGCGGGCCGAACCCTCTCGGTTCGGCCCGCTTTTTTTTGCCTGCGCTTTCTGCCTTAGGGAGAATCATGACCGTGTCACGAACCGCCACCTTCAAGATGCCGCACACTCTGGTCCTGATGTTCGCGCTGATGGTCGTGGCGCTGGTGATGACCTGGGTTCTACCTGCGGGAACCTTTGAGACTGAATTGAACAATGCTGGTCGTGAGGTTGTCATCGCGGGCACTTATGCGGTGGTTGAAGATCATCCGGCCATCATGCCCTGGCAGCTGTTCACCGCCATTCCCAGGGCGCTGGGACAGGCTCAGGACATCATCTTTTTCGTCCTCCTGATCGGGGGTGTGCTGGCCGTGGTACGCGCTACGGGAGCCATCGACGCCCTGCTGGGATGGATGATCAAGCACTTCGGCAATGC
>JBCDLQ010000414.1:0-3113 GCA_039414335.1 Pseudomonadota bacterium
CACGTTCATCAAGGTGAAGCGGGTGGCGTTCCAGAGCTTGTTCAGGAAGTTTCGGTAACCCTCGCAGCGGCTGAGATCGAACTTGATGTCGCGTCCGTGGCCGGCGAGTGCGGCGAAGGTGAAGCGCAGGGCGTCGGCGCCAAAGGCGGGGATCCCTTCAGGAAACTCGTCACGCGTGTGCTCCTCGATCTCGGCCTGCATCTTCGGCTGCATCAGCCCGCGCGTGCGCTTGGCCACCAGCGACTCGAGATCGATGCCATCGATGAGGTCGATCGGATCGAGCACGTTGCCCTTGGATTTGGACATCTTCTGACCGTCGCGGTCGCGGATCAGTCCCGTGATGTAGACCTGCTCGAAGGGCACCTTGCCCGTGAAGTGGCTGGTCATCATGACCATGCGCGCGACCCAGAAGAAGATGATGTCGAAGCCGGTGATCAGAACCGAGGTCGGCAGGTAGCGGTCGAAGCCTTCCGAGGCCATGCGCTCCGGTTTCGGCCAGCCCAGGGTCGAGTGGGCCCACAGGGCCGAGGAGAACCAGGTCTCCAGGACATCATCGTCCTGACGCAGCGGTACGTCGTCCCCGAGCTGATGCTTCTCGCGAACCTCGGCCTCCTTGTGGCCGACGTAGATTTTGCCGCTGTTGTCGTACCAAGCCGGAATGCGATGGCCCCACCACAGCTGGCGAGAGATGCACCAGTCCTGCAAATTCTCCATCCAGTGGCGATAGGTATTGATCCAGTTGCCAGGAATGAACTCGATGTCGCCGGACTCGAAGGCCGCCAGGCCGATGTCGCCCAGGCGCTCCATGTTCACAAACCACTGGTTGGTCAGATAGGGCTCGATGATCTGGCCCGAGCGGTCACCGCGCGGCACGACCATGGCGTGTGGCTTTTCCTCGACCAGCAGGCCGCTGGCTTTCAGGTCTTCGATGATGCGCTTGCGCGCTTCGAAGCGATCCAGGCCCTGATAGGAGACGGGCCCCAGCTCATTGATCGTGGCCGTGGGCGTGAAGATATTGATCGGCTCGAAGCCGTGGCGGTGGCCGACTTCCCAGTCATTGAAGTCATGGGCCGGCGTGATCTTCACGCAGCCCGTTCCGAATTCCGGGTCGACGTAGTCGTCGGCGATGACCGGAATCGTGCGGCCGGTCAGGGGCAGCTCGACGGTCTGCCCGACCAGGTCCTTGTAGCGATCGTCGTCCGGGTGGACGGCGACACAGACATCGCCCAGCAGCGTTTCGGGACGCGTCGTGGCGACGACGATGTCGCCCTTGCCGTCGCTGCGCGGGTAGCGGATTGACCACAAGCGACCCTGTTCGTCGCTGTTGACCACTTCCAGATCGGAAATGGCCGTTTGCAGCACCGGGTCCCAATTGACCAGGCGCGGACCGCGATAGATCAGTCCTTCTTCGTGCAGCCGCACGAAGGTCTCGATGACCGCGGTGCTGAGGTCATCGTCCATGGTGAAACGTTCGCGCGACCAGTCGGCCGATGCACCCAGTCGACGCATCTGCCCGATGATCTTCGAGCCCGAGTCGTGCTTCCACTGCCAGACTCGCTCGATGAATTCTTCGCGACTGTAGTCGTCGCGCTTGCCGCCTTCACCCTCGATCTGACGCGTGACAACCATCTCCGTGGCGATGCCCGCATGGTCGACGCCGACCTGCCAGAGCGTGTCGCGACCCTGCATGCGGTGGTAGCGGATCAGCGCATCCATGAGCGTGTGCTGGAACGCGTGCCCCATATGCAGCGTGCCGGTCACGTTCGGGGGTGGCAAGAGAATGGTGTAGGGCTCGCCTTCACCGGAAGGCTTGAAACAGCCTTCCGCATCCCAGCGCTCGTACCAGCGTTGCTCGAGATCGTGCGGGTCGTAATGCTTGTCCATGGTGTCTAGGTTCTGGTTTCAGCAATTGGAGCCGAATGGGCTCGTTCGGATCATTGACTGGCCGATGCCATCTTCGCGTCTCACGGGAGGATCACGATCGGCCCGTCAGCCCGACCGGCAATGATAGACCGTCCGGTGGATGCTTTGTGTTTTTGCAACGCCGGATTGCAGGAGGGGCCACCCCTCCTTGGCGCTATTTCAGGACGTGGTGATTGACTTCGGCACCGCGCTGCTTCCAGCCGCGCCATCGGTCGCGCAATTTTTCCCGGGTCTGTTCGTCTGATGGCACCAGTTCCAGCACGCGGTCGAACTGTCCGCCGGGTAAGGGAGCAGTGGGGTCGAGATTGATCAGGATGTCCGCGCGATCGGGTGCATCTTCGGCCAGAACAATGGGTGCTGTTGCCGGTTTGATGCCGTGGGGAATAAAGCGGCCCTCGGGCTCTGACCACAGTCGCTCATCCAGTTCCACCAGCTGATCGCGTGGAGCGACGATCGCTACCGTGCCCGACTTGGGCCAGGCGCGGCCGACGAGCACCGTGGCCACGAACAGCGGGTCGCTGAATCGGCCGGAGAGTTCGTAGAAATCGACGCGCATCGAGTCTGGAATGGTGACGAAGCAGAAGTGATCGTATCAGGGAAGGCCCGCTGCAAACCGGCGCATCAGCAGTCGGTTCGCAGCAGTCTGATCCTCGAGTGATCTCAGTCGCCCAGTCCGTCCCAGCCGCCAGCGTGGCCGACCAGCCATTCGACCACCAGGCCGACGGGACGACCCGTCGCGCTTTCGGGCTTGCCCCAGCGCCAGGCCGAGCCCGCAATGTCGATATGTGCCCAGCGCTGCCCGTCGGCGAAGCGCGACAGGAAGCAGCCGGCGGTGATGCTGCCGGCGGGCATGCCGCCGAGGTTCTTCATGTCGGCGAACGGGGTTTCGATCTGCTCCTGATAGTCATCCCACAGGGGCAGGCGCCAGGCACGATCGGCGGCGGCGTCGCCCGCGCCGAGAATCTCGGCGGCCAGTTCATCGTCCTGGGTCATGACGCCAGAGGCATGGTGGCCCAGGGCGACGACGCAGGCGCCCGTCAGCGTGGCGATATCGACCATGGCCTTGGGCTTGCTGTTCTGGCCGGTCCAGTAGATCGCATCGGCCAGCACCATACGGCCTTCGGCGTCCGTGTTGTGGACTTCGATGGTCTTGCCGTTCATTGCGGTGATGACATCACCGGGGCGATAGG
>JBCDLQ010000415.1:0-3112 GCA_039414335.1 Pseudomonadota bacterium
CCCGCATAGACGTGATGGCCGGCGCTCGCCAGGGTCTCAGCCAGATGACGGCCGATGCCGGAGCTGGCGCCGGTGACCAGAATTGATTTCTGCTCATCATCGCCAGCTAAAAGCGTCGGAGGCTGGAAGCTCGCAACGGCCAGCAAAACGGTCAGCAACATAGGAATCGTTGGTTTCATATCAGTCTCAAGATCAGGCAATGAAGGGCACCTAGCCTAAGGGATTACAGCCAATTGAACCAGACTCGGTCATGCAATGACACGATCACCATCCAAGACTATTGGTGTTCGAAATAGCAACTGCACCATCACCTTTGATCATAAAGCGGCATTGATCTCGCTAATGGGAGTGCACCCTTCACTGGAGAACAAGAATGACTTACGCACTCTATATGTCCACCGACTACGACATCCTCCATACACCGCTGAACCACGCCTGGAATCCAGTTGTTCAGTTCGACTGGCAAGCGATAGCGGGTATGACCCTGGGCCTTGCGCCCGGCTCCGATATCGTGGTCCTAGCGCACGGTAATGGTCATGAAATCGGGAACGCAGAGCCGGGCACTGTCGATATTGATGCCTACACCTTTCTTGCCTTGATTCAGGCCAATATGAATGGCGGTCCTCCGGGCCGAATCTTCATTTCAACCTGCGGCGAAGGCATTGCCCAGTTCGCGGCCCACGTTCGACTGATTGCCGAAGCCAATGACCTTTGGCACCACACCGAAATATTTGGTCACTCGGACCCCGTTGCAGGGCCTGTCCCTCCGCCCCATGATCTGCGCTGGACGCAAATTTTCTGAGCCCTGCAGTCTCAGTTTAGACAACGCCCCGTTGCTCATCGAAAGATCAGTGCGGGGCGCCTTTTTTTCCGATCGCACCAATCAATTCCATTAATTGAAGACGGATCGCCTATCAAACAAAAAGGCTGATCATGGACCATGTCCACTGTCGCTTCTTCAGATACAACCGGCCATTTCGGCGGGTTGCCATTCACCAAAGGAGAAGTTCCATGCCCACCTATACACTTAACCTCGCCGTCGATGATGCTGGTCTGGCAGCCATCAATGCTTCTGGCCAGAAAGTTACCATCGTCAAATCTGTTGGCAACGGTGAAGACGTCGCCTGGCTCCTGTTCGAACCTCTCGAGTCCAACGTCATTACCTGGGAGGAGACCTACTCGGTCTATGCTTCTGCAACCAACATCGAAGCCGGCGCTACAATTGCCACACAATCGACCAAGGTCGCTTCCGGAGGCAACTCCTACACCTTCGAAAACGGCTCTTTCGCTGACGGCGTGCCCGGACCCGGACCGACTGAATACGTGGTCGAAAACCAGGACGCGGCCATCACGATCAGCGGTACCGAAATGATCACCTCAGGCCTTTATCAAGGTGCTGTAGTCAACGGCAACAACACCGCCGCACCATTGAATGCAGCGTCAGTGCTGTTCAATGAGACGGGCACCTTCACGCCGATCGAGACCATCAAGGTCTATCTGTCCAGCTACAACAATAACGGCATGGTAATCAGCCAAGTGGCAAGCGACGCATTGACGGTGACCTACACCGACAATCAGGTGGCGAACATCAAGTTCAACGACGCTACCAATACCTTCGAAATGGCCTGAAGAAATCTTGCCCAAGCCACCGGGAGCTCCAGCTCCCGGTGATTCTAAGCCCCACACAATTTCGGACCTTGCCGTGCTCACATTGAAGATTCAGTTGGATAAGGACAGCGTCTCAAAGCTGATGCGCGCTGGCTATCAAATCGCCTTGCTGGCTGACACCCAGTCTTCGCCGCTCCTGATTGCCTGTCTGCTGAATCCCATGCAGAGTCAAACGGTCACCTGGATCGACGGAGAAACGGTCTATGTCTCAACTGCACCCTTCAAGACAGGCGATCTCATTACGATCAACAGCAGCGCATCGGCCACCGCTGGCGGCCAGTACGACTACTCTGGCGGGGTGATTTCCTCGACGGGGACCGGAGACGACGGAACAATCATCCAGCTCGGAAACTCCAGCGGCGCAACAGTCAGCGGCGGCCTGGGCTCAGCTTTCTCGACATCGTCAAACAGTTCACCGGATACGGTAGCCGTGACCGGTACTGCCGTTCTGAACAATGCTCTGGCAACCTTTCAAACCAGCCAAGACTACTTCATTACGGCGGTCACTGGCGCCGCCCTGGGGATGGTGATCCCAACTTCAGATTTTTCACTGTCCAAGCGCCTTAACTCGCCGATTTCAGCGCTGCCACTGACATCACTCCCGTTTTCTAGTCAGGCGGTGGATTGCCTCACCGTGACTTTCAATCCTACAAGCAATCAGTTTGAAGCCCCAACGGGATGTTAGATTGATCAGGTGCTGAGACACCATCCACCCTTGTTCCAGCATAAGAACCTAGAAGCGATGAACGACAACACGACTCAACTGATTCACGACAGTCACCACGACCCAACCGCCCGCAATCGACTCTGGTTGCATCTTCTGAGAGAAATGCGCGCGCTGGCTCATGTCCGCCTGAACGGAGAACGCTCGGGCCACACGCTGGAAACCGATGCCCTGGTCAACGAGCTTTACCTCAAACTCAACCAAAGCAAGCTAAGTATCAATGATCGTTCGCATTTCATGGCCGTCGCCGCTCGACAGCTGCGATTGATCCTAGTTGACCACGCTCGCAGCAAAAACCGCATCAAGCGCGGCGGAGTGCAACAACAGATGACCTTGCGTGGACTGGCCGACAAGGATCAACAATCCAGTGCCGGCGTGTTGGACTTGCATAGTGCGCTCGAGGCCTTGTCGGACCGCGACGCGCTCACGGCGAGCATTCTAGAGCTGCATTTTTTTGCCGGCTTCAGTTTTGCTGAAATCGCTGAAAGCCAGGGCGTATCAGTGCCGACTGTCACGCGAAAAATGAGCCTAGGCAAGGCTTGGCTGCATCAGCGTCTCGACCGCGACTAACTCTTCCCAGCACCAATCGATGGACGATCTGACTCGAGCTGACCACTGATCAAAGATCGTCAGCCCTACAGAATCAAGCTCAGTCGGTACCGCTGCCGTCATTGACGATCTGCGGATCCCAATAATCATTGTCCGAGTTGCGCAGGTCGG
>JBCDLQ010000416.1:0-3104 GCA_039414335.1 Pseudomonadota bacterium
ATGAAATTGATGAACATTGCCTTGATCGACTCAAGCGTTTGGACGAAGACGTTGCTGTCGAAGTAATCAATAAGTTTTGCGAAGCAAACTTTTTACGGGTAAAAAACAAGGTAGGGCATGTGATTCACGGAAACGCTTCCTCTCATTTCTTTGTCTTTCTGACCTCGTGCTTCCTAGCGTGGCGTTTGAGCTTACAGTCGGGATTTCTCTCCGGAATCATTCGGCGCTTTGAAGACGACCCGCGCGGGTCGCGTGCGGGAATGGCAAACCTGCCTCGAGACCTGAAGGAAAGGTTCGACCCTGCTATCGAAAAAGGCCTGATGACGGACACCGATCTCGAGGCGCGGGTCTGTGATCAGTTGGCCCCTCGATAGCGGCCTCGATCAGCTGATCTTCAAAGCCGCCGTAATCGAATTCAAGCCGGAGGATCTGCTCCGTTTCCGTTTGGTCGTCTCGCGTTTCTGTCGTGATCGTTCCGGTTTCTTCCGGCTCGCCACGTGCCAGATTCCGATCGGTTACTTCCGTATCGCGCCGGTACAGGGCAATCAGCTTGCCATTGAGGTCCGTGCTCAGTCGCCGTTCGGCGTCAAAGCCCAGCTCCAGCGCGCGCTCTTCGTTCTCGTTTCGCTGGACCTGGAGAAAGGCCATGTCATTAACAGGCTGACGGAGCGACTCTTCGCCGCCTTCCTCGTCTTCGTACTCATATTGAGCGTTGAATCCAAAACGGGTCTCGCCTGCCTGGTAGGTGAGGTTGGCCGTGACGTCAAAGCCTTCGTCGGTTTCCTGGAAGACTTCATCTCGAAACTCCGTCTCGGCGCCGGTGCCGTCGAGGACTTGCTCTTCCGCATCGAGGATGAAGCGTGACCGGTACGCGCCCGCGCCTAGCGTGTAGGCCAAGCCACCCACCTGATCGGAGTAGCTGACGGATCCCGAGGGCATGAAGGCCGGATCGGGGTGAGGGGTCGATGCAGTGACGGACCAGGCGCCCGTAGCACCACCGTCTCGACGGATCACATCGGCGATGACGCTTTGGCCGCGCAAATCCGTTCCCCCAACCTGACCTCGGATCACAATGATGCGTTCGACGTCAGCCGCGGGAATGCGGGACAGCAAGTCCGACGGAGATTCGCTCTTAGCGGACACCCGTTCGCCGTTGATCAGGATATTTCCTGCCGCGCCGCCAAAGCCACGCGATCCACTGTCGCCGTTGTCCAGGTTAAAGCCGGGCAGGTTGTTGACCATGTCCAGCGCCGTGACTGGCGCATAGGGGTCAAAGAATTGGGCCTCATAGGTGGTTTCGCAGCTCGCATCAGTGCACTCGGCGGCCGGTGCGTCGCGCTCGAGCAGGTTCTGGTTGGCTCGCGCCGTGAGACTCGTTGATAGCCCTATGGCCAGAACGACCGCGCTGAGCGGCCTTGACAGTGAAACCCATGCCATACCCTGATCCCATCCAGATTGGTCGGCGACAACTCCTTCGCGCACCGATGAGCAATAAACAGCCGCGCATTCTGAAATGCGCGGTGTCCAGAAAACGTAATCCGACGGACTCGGGGCTCCCGGGTGCGCGCGGCTGTCACCTAGGGACAGCAGGCGTCCTGGCAGGTTCAATCTTGTCGTTGGAGAAAAGTTGAAGTACCTGAGAACGGAAAAGGCCGGGAAGTCCCGGCCTTTCCTCGCGAGATGATTATTGGCCCAGCGGCCGCTTCAATCAATTCTCGAATCGGTCGTTGTAGATGAACTCTTTCGGGTCAACCGATGAACATGATTTCACGAGAATTGAATCAACGTACATTCCGACCCGGCCGACGGTCCGATCGGTCCCGAAGCGCCATCGCAGTTGAACCGTGTTGCCGGCCCATCGTCCCAGATCGACGACATAGCGTTCGAAAGCGTCTCGGGGGTCTCCACACCAGGCGTTCAATCCTTCCAGCGGATTGTCGAAGTCGGCGCCGATTGGCCCATCATAGGCGCGTTGCTCCAGGTCAGGCGCATCGACTTGTGTCCATGTGCTTCCACCATCGGTCGTGATTTCGAGCAAGCCGCCATCCCAGCACCCGGTCCCGGAGCTTTCAACGGATTGCCAAGTCTCGAAGGTCAAAATCAACGCTTCCGGCTGAAGAGAAAGGAAAATGGGCGGAGAAGTCAGTCGCTGATCGGAAACAGCATCGATATTCTGGGCGAACATAGAGTGAGTGCCTGAATGCACTTCCGTGGTCGAAACGACCCAGTTTGCGGCACCGCTAGAGTCCGCTGTGCTCCAGCCTGCCGGAAGGGCGCCGCTGTCGAAGCCTTCATCGAGAAGGTCTTGGATTTCTGCGTCGATCGGGCAATCACCGGGCAGTGCTTCCGTCGTGAATTGAATCACGGGCGACGGTGCACCCACGCCACACTGATTGCTCGGCGTTATGCGCGCGTAGTACAAGGTGCTCGCTTCGAGCTCATCGTCCAGGGTCAGGGAGGTGCCCTGTACGGTCGTGCTGAAGATTTGCCCGGCGAAATCTGGGTTGGTTGCGATTTCGACAAGATAGTCCTCGCCTTGCGTCGCTGCTGTCCAGCTCACCGTTGGCAAGGTCGACACGCCAGTGGCCTGATCAAGCGGACTGGTAATGGCCACGCCCGTGGGGACGGCATCACTGAGAACGAGGCTGATCGGTACGCTGCGATCCAGGCCGCCGCCGCTGCCTTCGATGTTGAAGGTGAAGCTGCCCGTGCCCGCTGAGGCCAGGTTGCTGATCGTGGCCACGCTGGTGCCCGGCGGTGTAACCGGATTGATAGAGAAGCCCGCCGAAGCGCTGCCGGGAAGACCCGTGGCGCTTAAGGTCACCGGATCGGAGAATCCGCCGCTCTCGACCAGATCCAGATTGATGGCAACATCATTGAAACTGCACTGGCTGATCGTCGTCGGGTCCGCGCTCAGACTAAAGCCCGTATCGCCGGAACCGTCGATGAACAGCGGGTTGGTTCCAGCCGGGTCCAGGTGATCGCGCATGCGCGTTGTTGGCGTGCCCAGGCCTTCCCAGCCGTGGAACAGGCCGCCGTAAAAGTCCGACAGGCTCGCGCCGGTGGCGCCACAGAAAGCGGGGCCGCCGCTGAGCACGCCGATC
>JBCDLQ010000417.1:0-3103 GCA_039414335.1 Pseudomonadota bacterium
CCCTCGATGTTGAGCAGGGTCTTCTGCAGCATGATCAGCTGCGGCTGCAGGGTCAGTTTGAACTTGCGCGCCACGTTGAACAGATTGAGCACGAGTTCGGCAAAGGAGACCTCTTCCAACGGACGGGTGAAGGCCGGTTCACAGACCGTTCGGGCCGCTGCTTCCAGCTGATCGATGCGCGTGTCGGCGGGCACCCAGCCTGCCTCCACATGCAGCTCGGCGACGCGTCGGTACTCGCGGTTGAAGATGGCCAGGAAGTTTTCGCCGATGTAGTACAGGTCCTGCGGCGGCAGGCTGCCGACGATGCCGAAATCCAGGGAAATGAAGGTCGGATCATCGGGATTGCTGGCATCGACCAGGATATTGCCGGGGTGCATGTCCGCATGGAACAGGTTGTCGCGGAAGACCTGCGTGTAGAACACGCGGATTCCGCGCCGGGCCAGCTTCTCCAGATCCACACCCATGTCTCGCAGCGTGTCGACCTCGCGCACGGGGATACCGCTGACCCGCTCCATCACCAGCACGCGGCTGGCGGTCAGTTCCCAGTCGATTTGCGGGATGTAGAGATCGTTGGAGTCTTCGAAATTTCGGCGGATGGAGGTGGCATTGGCCGCTTCGGCCTGCATGTCCAGCTCGCCTTCGATGACGCGAGCGAATTCGCCGACGACCTCATCGGGACGAATGCGTTCGCCCTCGGGATGGTAACGGCGTACGAGGCGGCCGAGGCTGCTGATCAGGGTGACATCACGGACGATCTGGCGCTTGATGCCGGGGCGCACGACCTTGACGACGACCGAGCGGCCGTCCTTGAGCACCGCGCCGTGCACCTGGGCAATCGAGGCCGAGGCCAGTGGCGTGTTCTCGAACTCAGCGAACAGCTCGTCGATGGGCGCTTCGAGCTGCTCTTCGACGATGGCGCGCGCCGCATCCACGCTGAACGGTTCGACGTCGTCCTGCAGCTTGGCCAATTCATCGGCCAGCTTGGGCGGCAGCAGATCGCGGCGGGTCGAGAGGATCTGACCGAACTTCACATAAATCGGCCCCAGCTCCTGCAGCGCGAGGCGCAGACGCCGGCTCAGGGAGGCATCGTCAGGCGGCCGCTTACCGAAGGGCACGAGCCGCACCAGCCTGGCCAGCAGCTTGATCGAGGCGCCTTCCAGGCCATCATCCAGGCGGTAGCGGGCCAGGGTCAGCGCAATACCGGCCATTCTCAGGCTGTGCCGGATCATGAATCCTCCGACCGAGCGGCCTGTCGCTGCTGGCGACGCAGCCGCGACTCCAGTCGGTCGACGGCTTCTCGCAGTTCATCGACTTCCGAGGTGAACTGCTGAACTTCGTCCGGCGTGACCAGCAGGCCGCTTTCTTCGCGCAGGTAGTGCCCTACCTGATCACCGGCCAGGCGCGCACCTTCGCGCCCGATCTGCAGCGCATCCTGAGCCAGCCGCCACATCTGGTGGCCGATGATCTCGCCGAACTGATCGGTCAGGAGGCGCTCCCAGTCGGGGTCGAGGCGGCGAAACAGCTGCTCCAGGGCCTGCGCCGTGCCCGCATCGCCTTCAATGCGAACACCGCTGCCCGATGCGCGCCAATCCGGCACGGCGAGGGCAAGCAGGGCTGACGGCGTGCCGCGGACAATCGTGTCGGGCCCGTCGTCGGATTCGGCACGGACGGTCAGGGTCTGACCTGTGCCGGTAAAGAACAGATCGATGCCGACGGCATCCAGTGCCAGCTTCACGGACTTGCCGTCCAGTGCGGCCAGTCGATCGCCGGCCTGGGCGTCCAGCTGCAGTGCACGCTGAAACACGCCTTCGATCAGACCGGCCAGCATGCCTGGTAACGGTGTGATGTAACGGCTCATCAGACGCGCGCGCCTCGGTGGATGGCGCAGATGCCGCCCGACAGGTTCTGGTAGCCGACGCGCTCGAAGCCCGCCTCTTCCAGCAGGCCGGCCAGCGTGTCCTGGTCCGGGAAGCGGCGGATCGATTCCGACAGGTAGCGATAGCTTTCTTCGTCGCCGGCGATCTTGCCGCCGAGCCGGGGCATGACCTGGAAGGACCAGCCGTCATAGAGCTTGGCCAGCGCCGGCAGACCGACCTTCGAGAACTCCAGCACGTGGACCCGCCCGCCGGGCTTGAGGACCCGATGCATCTCCGCCAGCGCCTTTTCCCGCCAGGTCACGTTGCGCAGCCCGAAGGCGATCGTGACGTGGTCGAACTGACGATCGTGGAAGGGCAGGGCTTCGGCGTTGACCTGCAGCCAGTCGAATCCCTGGACCATGCCGGCCTCGTCCATGCGCGATCGGCCGACGGACAGCATGGCGTGATTGATATCAGCCACGGTCACTTCGGCGCCGGCCGCGCGCGCCAAACGGGCGATGTCACCCGTGCCGCCGGCCAAATCGAGCAGCTTCTGGCCGTGGCGGAAACCACAGCCGGCCACGAACTGGCGCTTCCAGAGACGATGGATGCCCAGGGACATCAAATCGTTCATCAGGTCGTATTTGGATGCCACGGAGGTGAAGACCTTACCGACCAGGCGGGTCTTTTCTTCTGGTGCAACGTCCTTGTAGCCGAAGTCTTTCATGCTGCTTTGCCTGTTGAGGTCCCGCCGGCGGGACGATTGTTCCATCGAATCACGAGACGCTTTGAAGCGTTGCTTCGCTAGCCGATTTCTGAGCAACCGACTCAGTGACTCGTCAAGGCTTCTCGCCGCCCTGTGTTGCCTGACGCAGCCGCTCGGCGTAGCGGGCCTGATGGCGTTCCTGATTCAGACCGAGATCATAAAGGAAGGGCCATGAATATATGCCCGTCGAGTGACCATCGTCGAAGCGCAATGTGACGGCATAGCTGCCCACGGGCTCGATGGCGGTGATATTGACAGACTCCTTGCCAGTCATCAGTTTCGGCTCGGACAGGCCGTGGCCGCGGACCTCGGCGGAAGGCGAGTGGGTCCGCAGATATTCGCAGGGCAGCTCGAAGCACTGCCCGTCATCGAAGCTCACAATCAGCATCCGGCGGGATTTCTCCAGCCGGATTTCCGTGGGCTGCACCATGATCAGCCGGCTGCGGGCAGCTCGTAGTAGGTCGGCGAACCGGGACCCACG
>JBCDLQ010000418.1:0-3097 GCA_039414335.1 Pseudomonadota bacterium
CCTGGAACCAGATGCCTTCGCTCAAGGGGTGGGCGCTGAAGATCGCATGCAAACGCTCGGCGACGCGACCGAAGCGGCGTCTTTCAAGATCGTCCTGGGCGAACAACAGCGTTTCGAGCATGGCGACATAGTGCTCGGGAAAAGCATCACGACCGCCGTGGGGTTGGTAGAACGCGTTCAGCTGCTCCCTTGTGAGCGAGTTTTCCGCTTCAAAACGGTCGGCCAGCAGTGCAGGCGGAACAGCAAAGGCCGTATTCCAGAATGACCCGGCCAGGATCAAAAGCGCGTAGGAGACAACTCGTAGCTTCATCATTTCCGTTCAATAAAACCTTCCCATGGAAAGCGATCGTTGCAGTCTAGCGATTGACCGTGGTCATGAGCGTGGTATTGGCCGTGGGATTGGATCCAATGCAGATGGGCCACCTTCCCAGCCTGGCGATCAGTTTTCCCTCGATGAGGTCCAACACCTGGAGACCGTCCGTGTCGCAATGTCGCTAGCGGCTGATCTGAACTGGATTCCGATCGCATTGATCCTGGGGTCCCTGCAAAATGAGGCTTGGCTCCAGGCCAGTGATCTGATGGGGCTAAATAAACGTGCAGCCCGCCCCTCCCAAGGGCAATCCAACCGCGGATGCCATGATCCGAATCGCGTCTGTATCAAAGTCATAGGCGTAGGGAAGTACCCGATCGCGCTGACGAATGTCTTCTGGCAGCGACTGCCACAGGCTCGGTGAGACCAGCACCATTTCACCCTGGGCCGCAACATTCACGGCCCGAAGGGCTTCGCTGGGGCTGACAGAAGCGACGCGGGACGGGTGATCTGGCTTGTCGGCAATCAGGGCGACCTCTTTGGCGATCAGTTCGCCCTGTTCCGACTCAAGACAGAAGACGGCAAAACGATCGCTTCCCTCGACAACCTCGCGGGCTCGCGATGCCATGAACTGGACCGCAACCTGAACGACGGCCACGTCAGAGTCCGCGAGTCTCTCAGACACGTCGGCGTAATGAAACCCTGTTGTGAAGATGGCGCCTTCGCTGGGCAGCAGAAGGCGTCGTCCACTGCGCAGGTCATCGAGCGCGATGGCAGAACAGGGCACGTTCAAGGCCCGCTGAACCTCACCGGCCAGCTGCTGCGACTGGAATGTGGTGCATTCGACGAAAGCGCACTCAGGGGCCACATCGGCGCGCTGTTCAGCGAGTTGGGCCAGATACCGGAAGGCACCGACCACTGACAGCCCCGTGTCTCTGGCGATCTGATCCTGAACCGAGAGGTAGAGTGTTTCGAGTGATTGAAGATTCTTCCGCAGGTCAAAGACCGGTGCGTTCTCTCTCACATAGACACCGGATCTGGGCGCAATTCTGACCAGCCCACGGGCTTCCAGTGCCTCGTAGGCTCGTTTGATCGTCAGAGGGTCGACGTCCCAGATAGCGGTCCCCTGTCTGAGTGAAGGCAGCTTGCTGCCCACGGGCCAGACGCCCGTTGCGATCCGATAGACGCAATCTGTCGTGATTTGGGATGCCTTGTCGGAAATCGAAGCGGTCACGGCGGAAAACTGTTTTACTAAATAAAGCAGATTGATATATGGTCAGCGCACATCGTACCACGAAGGGAGTCGTAGTACGGGAGCCATCTCACTCATGAGGACAATAAGAATGAAGACATTCAGTGTGCTAACCGTCGGTATTGGTTTGTTGGTCGCATCAGTCAGTGCAGTCGCTGAATCGAACCCCACGACCCAGCTGGAACTGCACGTCTTTGATATTCCAGCGCCAGCAGTGGCCGATCGGATTCAGGGCTTATCCACCATCTGGGCGGAGGCGAAGTTCAGCTTCGCGTTCTTTGACCAGGTGCCCGAACTGGATTGGGACGCCGCACATCATGAGTACATCACTCGGGTGGTCGAGGCTGAGACCATGTATGCCTACTACCGCGAGCTTCAGGCCTTTATCGCCTTGTTGCAGGACGGACACACGGGCGTTGCCATGCCGTCATCCATCAGGATGGACATCGTTCCCCTTTGGTTTGAGGTCATCGACGGGCGGTTCATTGTCCATCGCGCTGAAATCGATCTCCTCGAAAGAGTACCGCTCGGTTCGGAAGTCGTCGCGGTGGGCGGCATGGATGTGCGCGCCTATGTCGAAAAGGAAGTGATTCCCGACATCGCACAGTCGACAGTACAGGCACGAGAAAAGTGGGCCAGCAACGCATTGCTGAGCGCGTCGCACGGTGAGCCCTCCGACTTTACGATTCTCACGCCGGATGGCGATCGGCGCGAGATTACCTCGCCAGCGGTTTACTACTACACGGACGACACTGCTTACGTACCGCCGATGCCGTCCCGTGAGCTTGCCGTCGAGTGGCTGTCGGATGACATCGCCAAAGTCACGATTCCAACGTTCGCCGATTTATCACTGCCCGATCAGTTCGATGTTCTGGTGCCCGAACTCGAGACGGCCCGAGCGATCATCATCGACTTGAGCAACAACGGCGGGGGGCACACCAGTGCCGCGACAGGCGTGTTGAGGCACTTTGCCGACCGCAGCCTGAATGGTTCGAAATGGACTACTCGAGAGCATCGCGCGTCTCATCGCGTCTGGGGTTACTACGGCCAAAGCGACCTTTCCCACTACGGCCAACTGGATGCCTGGACGGAGCCAGAGAACATGCCATCAGTCGAGGTGACTTCACCCGGTGTGCTCGCAGGTAAACCGCTTGCGATTCTCACATCAACGCTGACCGCATCGACGGCCGAAGACTTTCTGATCTACGCTGACCCGCTTGAGCACGTGACAAGGGTTGGCCAGCCGACCTTCGGCTCAACCGGGCAGCCATGGGTCTTCGAACTGCCGGGCGGCGGCCGTGCTCGAATCTGCACCAAGCGCGATACGTGGCAGGACGGAACGGATTTTGTCGGCGTGGGCATCGAGCCCCACATCCCTGTGGCTCGAACCGTTGAGGATATTCGCGATGGTTCCGACCCCATGCTGGAGGCCGCAGTCGATCACCTGAACCAGCAGCTTGCCGATTTGAGCCGAAGCGGCTGAGGGGTTTCTGCACGCTCAGGGCGCTTGCTCGGTGTAGCGAGCGCCCTGAACG
>JBCDLQ010000419.1:0-3095 GCA_039414335.1 Pseudomonadota bacterium
AGACGCTGGACAGCGCTGTGTCTCGGCTGCGCGCTCGCTTGGGTGATTTGCCGAAGGATCCCCAATATATTCAAACGGTTCCCAAGGTGGGCTACCGCTTGCTGGCGCCGGTTGTGGACCTGACAACGACCACCCCAAGTCAGGACAGATCGTCGACGGACGCGCTGTCTTCGGCTGTTTCACCAGAGCCGACTTTCATCGCTGGCGGCTGGTTCGGCAGAGCGGTGGTCTTATCGCTGCTGATCGGAATGGTTTTAATCGCAGTGTTCTTGCTGGTAGATGAAGGAGACGCGCTGCGGGTGCCGATGGCTCAGACTGATGGTCCGAGGCCAACGTCCCCGTCGCTGGCCGTGGTCGCTTTTTCCGTCAGCGATCCGACCCTGGCGGAACGTATTGTCGCTTCCCCGGAGCATCAGGGTTTAGCGATGGATCTGCAGGACCAGCTTGCCCGGCTACCAGGCTTACGCGTCGCCTCTCGCAACTCATCGCAGCGCTTCGCCTCAGATGAGCTAGAGGAGGCGTTTGATCGGCAGCGAGTGGGTCAACTTCTGGGTGTCGACTATCTGCTTCGGGGACTTTGGGAGCGCGATTCTGGTGAGCTCAGCCTCAGACTGGAGCTGTTGGAGACCGATACGGGAACGGTGCGCTGGACGCAACGGCATGATCGAAGCCAGCGCTCGAGCCTCGATGTGCTCGACGCGGTGCTTGCGCAGGTGTCGTCCAGTCTGTTGCCGCAGAATCCAGGGGTAGTGGCGCAGTCAGGGATTGACCGCCCGACCAGCGGGCCGACCTATGACCTGTATTTGCTCGGTCGTCACTACTGGCATCAGCGCCAGGCCGATTCTCTGCTGGAGGCCGAGCGATTGTTCCGTGAGGCGGTCAGTCTGGAGCCGAGCTTTGCCCTGGCACATATCGGTCTGGCCAGCACCTTCCTGTCGATGATGCGCTATTCCGGTTTGCCTGCAGAAAGGGCGTTGGAGCTCGCCCGAGCGCCGATGGCTCGCGCGATGGAACTGGCGCCCAGTCTGGCAGAGACTCATGAACTATTGGGCCAATGGCACTGGCTGAAAGCCGAATGGGTGCCTGCCGAGGCCTCATTGCGCCGTGCGCTGACCCTCAATCCCAATTTGGTTATGGCGCAGATGTACTTGGGTAACGTTTACAACGACTCGGGAAGACTCGATCAAGCCTATATCAGTTATCAGCGGGCGGAAACCCTGGACCCGCTTCACACCACTGTCTTGATGAATTTGACGCAGGTCAGTCTTAAGTTGGGCCTGTTCGATCGTGCCGATCGCTACCTGCAGCGCGCCCAGTCACTTTTTCCGAGCCATGATTTCTTGTTCGGTTTATCGGTCCATCTCGCACTCTCTGCCGGTGACGATGAACGGGCGCGGACTTTACTAGCGCAGTGGCAAGACGAACGGGTCAAACTTCGTCAGCCACCGGATCCGGTCGATGTGCTGGCTTGCATGATGGCTGCATCCTTTCTCGGAGAGATTTCAAAGGCGCAGCACTGTCAAGCGTCTATGCCGGAGGCATTGAACGTTAAGGGAATGCGAACGCTCTACACACTAATGGCAATGAGCTATGGCGCTTGGATCGAACGCCAGTTTTCCGAGTCGATGTCCGAGCAGTCTCTTCTCCGGCTGGGACAGGTGATTGAGTCTGTCAATCAGCCTGGGCTTGAAGACCCCGTGCTGCTTTATGAACTGGCAGTTGCCTTGGCGCAGGCGGAGCGAACAGAAGAGGCGGTTCGGGTATTCCTTCGAGCGAGTGAACTCGGAGGGCGAGACTTGGGATGGATGCGCCATGATCCCCGCTTGGCACCCATTCGATCTCGCCCCGCAGTGGTCAGAAAGCTTGACGAGCTGGGCGAGCGACAGGCGATCATGGTGTCGGCCCTGGAGAATGCGCCCTGAATTCAACTGACGTACGTTTTGATCAGCTGCGCCTGAGTCCATGCTTAGACAATGGCAGCGCTTCAACGAGATGATCGGCGATTTCGGCGCAGCTGGCTTCCGAGGGATGGTAGCCGTCGGGCGCAAACTGCTCCGGTCTGAAATCTCCTTCAAAAGGGACGTAAGTCGCATCGTCGAGTGCTTCGGTCAGCCGTCGGGCCGTGTGGTCAAAACTTCGGGCGCGAAAGCCAACCACTGCGCGCAGAGGTTGCGGTAGCAGAGGGAAGCACTGCATTGGGGGAATGCCCATCACGGCGATCGCTGCCCCTGGTGAATGGGCTTTCAGTGCGGCTAATAGCTCATTCAGCGCAGATGACCATTGAGATAGGGTTTTCAGTCCCGTTATGTCATTGACGCCAGCCGAGATCAGAAACAGATCGACTGCCGGTTTCGGTAGTTGAGGAACCAATTTCCATCGAATGGCTTTCGTTGTAGCGCCGGTCAGTCCAATTGCTCGCCAGTTAACACCGCGTTGTGTTCGTTGTTGTAGTGATCGGGCCGTGTGTCCGATCAGCGCCTGGTCCAGCGTGCGGCAGCCGACACCGGCGATGATGGAGTCTCCGATGCCACAGAGACTGAGCGAGTCGGGGCCATCCAGCATCCCCTCCGCCGGACCTGCAGCGTCTTCGAAGCGCCGAGCGGTCCGCTTGACCCAGAGCGCCTGCGGGAGCGTGAGTGCAAATGCGGGCCAGAACAGCGCCTGTTTCAAGAGTCGTGCTCCGGAATCAGGGCCAGCTTGCCGATGGTCTGGCCGGATTCGATGCGCTGCTGGGCCTCGGCGGCCTGGGCGAGCGGAAAGGTTTCGACGGGTAGCGGCTCGAGTTGGCCGGATGCAAAGTGTTCGAGAAGCCAGTGCATGCCGTCCTGCATCGTGGGCGCATGGGCCTGGAGGAAACTCAGATTGGCCGCCAGCACGCTCTTGTTGGCCTGGGTCATGTCTAAGGGGTTGAAGCGGGGTGTTTTGAACCAGTCGCGGGCGAGTTTCAGCCAGTTCAGCCGGCCGTTCTGAGGCAGCATGCTGGCAAAGCCGTAGATCACCAGTCGACCGGTGGGGGCCAGGTGTTGATAGCTCGCCTTCAGGGTCGAGGCGCCATTCGCATCGAAGATCGTCTCGAAGCCCTCGGGGGCCAAGGC
>JBCDLQ010000420.1:0-3093 GCA_039414335.1 Pseudomonadota bacterium
CGAAGTGCAGATCAAAATCTGAGCGCGGATCCTTCCGCATCGCTGGGTCAGGCCGGCGCCTAAGGATCTCAAGTAAGCCTCGTCCAGCACCAAGCGAGCTTGCGTATTGCGGCTGAACCATTCTCCGATTACATTGAACGGCCAAGGGAAGATAGGGAGAGCCTGACCATGGAGTTCGATCTCAAGCGCACCTCACAAATCACCGGGCTGTTGTTGCTGGTCGCAGCGATCACGCAGGCCATCTACACGGCACTCTACATCTCCGAAGCGGAGGTTCCCAGGCAGCTGCTTTGGGGCATCGAGAGTTTTCTGTTCTTGCTGATGGCTGCCTTTGCTGGGTCCGCTTTGGCTCAGTCTCGCGGACAGCATCTGGCCTGGTCTGCGATCCTGACGGCTTCAGTACTCAATGTGGTTCAGGTGGGTATTGGCCTGACTCAATTCGGCCCGTTTTTCGAAGTGGCGGGCACAATTGACGGGTTTGCTCCAGCCGCCGGTGGAGTTCTTGCCTTGTCTTTCATGGTCTACAACGCAGCAAAGGTGCTGTTGGCGCTCGCCCTGATCATGTTCGGGTTGGCAAGACGCCTTGATGGCTCGGCACTGCTGGGCTGGCTGATTGTTCTGGTGGGAATCGTGGCCTTTGTCAGCAACACAGCCTCAATGGCTGCGGGCCGCGACGTTTTCGGAGAGTTGCCTCTGGCCGGTGGATCAGGCGTCGCTGCCACCGTGCTGCTGGCGCTATGCCTGTTGACACTGCCTGAATCTTCGCGCGAAGCGAAGTAGCGCCTGAACCAGAAACGATTCATTCTGCGCTTCATCTAACAATAACTAGCACAAAAGGATGTCCACATGAACAGTTCTCTACGCCCCTACGTCTTCGCACTGCTGTTGTTGGTGCTTGGACTGGTTCCCGTGCTTGCTTTCGCCGATGAGCTCACGACCGAGCAGATCGATCAGATTTCCAGAACCGTCGTTCGCATCGTCGCCGAGCAGAACGGGCAAGCGGTGGCGACGGGTTCGGGCACGCTGATCTCGGCAGACGGTAGAATCTTCACGAACCGCCATGTCATCGAAGGGGCCAACGATTACGTCATTGAAGTCCTGGGCGACTTGAATGAGCTTCCCGTCCCGACCTATCGTGCCAGCTTGTCCGGTTACTCGATGGATCTCGATTTTGCGGTGATTCAGATCGATCGATCCGCCGATGGTGAAGCGCTGGATGCGGGCGAACTATCACTGCCTTTCCTGCCTAATCAGGATCAATTGGCTAGTCGCGGTGATTCCATCTTCGTCTTCGGGTATCCCGGCATCAGCGAAGGCTATCTGGCCTTTACGGAAGGCACGGTCACGACCATTCGCAACGGAACCATGAACGATGAGCGTGTTCCGGTTTGGTTCCAGACCGATGCGCAGATTTCTCCCGGAAACAGCGGCGGCCTCGTGGTCAACGAAGACGGGGAGATGGTGGGCATTCCAACCTCCGTGATTTCCGAAGGCGAAACCGGCGGTCGCCTGGGCGGCATTCTGCCCGTGACCGCTGTGCGGGCAGCAGTTGCTCAGGGCCTGGAAGACGACGTCTCGCAGATGGGCTTGGCCACCTCGGCGCCTGTACTCGAAGGCGGGCGGTTGGACTACGCGCAGGATCCAGCGTTTGGTGCGGCTGAACTCAACGCGGGCTTTTCTCCTGATCCCTTCGGCGCCGAAATGGTCAGTGGCGGTGAAGTGGCCGTTGGTTACCTCGGCGGGGAGTGTCGAGGATATGCGGCCGTTGCGCCTGACTTCCGTCTAAACTGGACGGGCAGTTCTTCCGAGCTTCGCTTCTTCTTCTCGGCTTCAGATGGAGGGGACACGACGCTCCTGGTCAATCAACCGGACGGTTCCTGGGTTTGTAATGACGATTCCCCCAATAGCCTTGATCCGCTCGTCGTCCTGGCCAACCCCGCGGAAGGTCAATACGACATCTGGGTCGGCAGCTACGAGGCCGGTGCCTATGTGCCGGGCAACTTGTATGTGACGGAACTCGAACTTGAGCCCGATGCCATGCAGCCCACCGAATTGGATCTGAGCCTGGAGCCTTTCTACGGATCATTGAACCTGGAAGCGGGATCCAATCCGGATCCTCGCGCCATCGAAATGGCTGCAGGCGGTTCGACCGATGTGTCCTATCTGGGTGAGGGTTGCATCGGCTTTGCCGCCGTGGCTCCCGATATTCGAATGCAGTGGGCCGGTGCAGCTAGTGAACTGATATTCGCGTTCTCAGCGGATGAGGGCGGGGATACATCGCTCATCGTCAACGTGCCTGATGGCAGCTGGGTCTGTGACGACGACTCGGGCGGCAATCTGGACCCCATGGTCGTGCTGAGTAACCCCATGTCGGGTCAATACGATATTTGGGTCGGTACTTACCAATCAGGACCGACGCTTCCCGGTCGATTGATCATTTCCGAGCAGCAAAAGCGTTGATTCCAGGTGGCTCGAGCACGTTGGCTCGAGCCACCTTGGATAATGTCGGGAATGGAAACTCATCGGTGCCAATATGAGTGAAGAGCAGGAGAGCGGGCGAAAGCCCTGGCACCAGCACTTCGAAACCATTGGATCGATCAGCGCCATCATCGTTGGCGTGGCGGCGCTCTACGTGAGCTGGGACCAGGGCCGTGTAATGCGGGACGAGGTTCGTGCCTCCGTGTGGCCGGTCGTGCAGATGTCGGGCTATATCAATCGACGGAACGATCAGTTGGTGATTGGCCTCAGTCTCCAAAGCGCAGGAGTCGGACCGGCCAGGGTGGAACGGATCACGATTCGCCAGTCTGGCGATTTGGTGACCGATCTGGCAGATCTGCTCGAGCGCATGCCGCCGGGTGCCGATCGATCGGTCGAGACTTCGACCGGGCGAATCATGGCCCCTGGGGGAACGCTGACCCCTTTCGAACTGCGCTACTCCGAAGGTTCAGAACTCACCGAAGTCGATGCTGTTGAACTTTATGATGTGATGTCTCAGGAACGGGTTGTAGTACAGATTGCCATAACGGATTGAAAACGCCGTGGTCCAGTCCAGGTGCGGGAAGATGCCATAGGGTACGGCCTCGGACCACGAAC
>JBCDLQ010000421.1:0-3082 GCA_039414335.1 Pseudomonadota bacterium
AATTATTTCAGCCAAAATGAAACGCACCCCATCGCAATGTCCCGCTTGCGACAGTGAACTGGCCGTCACGGCGCTGACCTGCCTGAACTGCCAGACAGTCGTCACCGGTCATTACCGCTTGCCGCCACTGCTGCGCCTTTCACCGGACGATCAGGCCTTTATCGAGCGATTTGTGCTGAGCTCGGGCAGTCTCAAGGCCATGGCCGGTGAGTTGGGCGTCAGCTACCCGACCGTTCGAAACCGGCTCAATGACATCATCGAGAACATCCAATTCCACCAAGACGAGACTGGTCACGAATGACGAGTGAATCCCGCACGACAACTGGTTTGACCACCTGGCTGTTCCGACCGTCCGACCGGATCGCCGGCGGTCAGGCGTTGATCTCGGGTCTGATCCTGATCGCTCTGACAGCGCTGCTGGCTTCCTCATCGGGCCTGCTCAATGACGGTGTGATCGATCTGCACTTCGGCCCCGATTTGCCGTTCTGGGTGCTGTTGGCCCAGGGCCTGATCAACTGGCTGACGCTGAGCATGCTGCTCCTGATCGCAGCCCTGTGGCTGGGTCGTGGACCGTTCCGCTGGATCGATCTGTTCGGCACCCAGGCGCTGGCGCGCTGGCCAATGCTGGCCGCGACGGCTTACCTGGCCATTCCCGGGTTGAACTCGACGATTCGCGACTTGACGGCAGAGATGTTGACCAAGATGCCCACGGATCCCAGTAAAGTCATGGCCTCATCGGCCTACCTGCTCGACGCGATGTGGCTGACCCTGATCAGTCTGCCAACGCTGATCTTCATCGTGTGGATGATCTGGTTGATGTACCACGCTTATGCCGTGAGCACGGGCCTAAAGGGGATGCGCGCTGCCTTCAGCTTCACCGGTGCACTCATCCTGGCGGCCATCCTAAGCAAGGTGCTGATCGTCTGGCTCCTGCCCATGCCCGGCATTACCGGCCCCGCATGACGAACCGCTATCGCGGGCTGCCTTTGATCAGCCTGCTGCTAACAGCATCGGCCTTTGGAGGAACCGGCTTCGAGTACGAGACCCGCTGCGGGACCGTCGATGCGCGAAGCAGGGCGACGCGAGCTGGCGTCCTGCTGATCGGTGGTGCCTAAGCCGATCAGCCCGGTGAGATTGAGGCCACCGCCTAGTTCATTGATCAAGGCGACGGCGGCGACTATCTGGTGCTCAGAACCGACGGCATAGGTTCACAGGCGCAGTGGATGTGCGATGTCTTCGGCGCTTCGATCAGCTCAGCCTCGGAGCTCTCGATTGATCAGCGCATCGCTGCCGAGCTGCCCCAGGTTGTCTCGCTGATCGACTCGGCAGAAATGATCTTTATCGCGGGCGGTAACCAGAGCCAGTATCGGGAGCGGTGGCAAGGGACCGCATTGGCTGAGGCGCTCAATCGGCACCTCCAGTCGCGCCCGATCGCCGGTACCAGCGCCGGCATGGCCATTCTCGGCTCGTCCTACTACGCGCCCCAGGCTCAGAGCCTGCTGAGTTCAGAAATCCTCAACGACCCCTTTCATCCCAACACCAGCGGTCTGGCGCACGGCGATTTCCTGCGCCATCCTGCGCTGCTGAGGATTATCACCGATACACATCTGAATCGAGAGCACGGGCCCGATGACGAATTCCGCTACGCCCGGCTGTTCGGCCTGCTGGCTCGCCTGCGCAACGCCTACCCTGCATCGCCGGAATTGATCGCCATCGGGGCGGAGGAAGCCACCTTTATTGCCATCGATGAGCAGAACACTGCGCAGGTCTTTGGAACGGGCGCGGCCTACTTCCTCATTGCCAACCCCGACGGCCCTGAGCAGATCGATGCGCAAAACCCGCTGATCTGGAACCAGGGGAACAGGGCGGCGCGGGTCTTCCGCATTGCCGGATCCATCACGGGCAACGGGCCCGTCACGCTGGGCGGCTGGTCCCTGGCCAGCGGCGGTGACTGGTTCAACTGGTTCACCACGGGCGGTCTGAAGGGCTTCAACGCCATCAACGGCTAGTGCAGGTCCTGTCAGGCGCAGGGCCCACCACCCTGGTATCAACCAGTCTTCGCAGACCGATTTGGGCGCTGACGAATCAGCAGCCAGCCACACCCCGATCAGACCACTGGCAGTGTCATGCGGTGCTCCCCAGCGTTGAATGGACCCTGAGTGTAGCCAGGACCCTCAGGGGAACTTGTGCTAATTTCACGGGATACATCATCGACCGGGAGCCCCGATGAGTCGTCCAATTGAACGATCCCCCACGCCACCCGTGATCCGCGCACCACACGGCACGCTGCTGAGCTGCAAGGGCTGGCATCAGGAAGCCGCCCTGCGCATGCTGATGAACAACCTCGATCCGGACGTGGCCGAGCGGCCGCAGGACCTGGTGGTTTACGGCGGCACCGGCAAGGCCGCACGGAACTGGGGCTGCTACCACGCCATTGTTCGCACGCTGCAGCGCTTGGAGAACGATGAGACGCTGCTGGTCCAGTCGGGCAAGCCGGTGGGCGTGTTGCGCACGCACGACCAGGCACCCCGCGTTCTGATCGCCAATTCCAACCTCGTGCCGCGCTGGGGTAATTGGGACGTGTTCCGCGATCTCGAGGACAAGGGCCTGACCATGTACGGCCAGATGACGGCCGGCTCCTGGATCTACATCGGCTCACAGGGGATTGTTCAGGGCACCTATGAGACCTTTGCAGAACTCGCTCGTCAGCATTTCAACGGCTCGCTCAAGGGCAAGCTGACCGTCACCGCCGGTCTGGGCGGCATGGGTGGTGCACAGCCGCTGGCCGTGACCATGAACGAGGGCCACTGCCTGGCCGTCGAGGTCGATGAGTGGCGCATCGACCGGCGTGTCGAGACGGGATATTGCGATAGAAAGGCCCACAGCCTGGATGAAGCGCTGGACCTGATCGCTTCGGCCGACGGGCCGCTGTCCGTCGGACTGCTGGGCAATATCGCCGAAGTCCTACCCGAGATGCTCGCCCGCGACATCATCCCCGACTGCTTGACGGACCAGACCTCGGCCCACGACCTGCGCCAGGGCTATATCCCCGTCGGCTTCTCTCTGGAGACTGCCGCCGAGC
>JBCDLQ010000422.1:0-3072 GCA_039414335.1 Pseudomonadota bacterium
CTCCAGCCAGCTGCGGCGGTCGGCGGACCGCTTTTTGGCCAGGAGCATGTCCATGACCGCGTCGGTGCCTTTGGGGTCTTCGATGGTCAGCTGGACCAGGCGGCGCGTGTCCGGGTCGATGGTGGACTCGCGCAGCTGCAGGGGGTTCATTTCGCCGAGGCCCTTGAAGCGGGTTTCGGAGACCTTGCCCTTGAGCTTCTCGGCTTCGATCCGGGCCAGGACACCGCGCCGTTCCTCACCGTCGAGGGCGTAGAAGGTCTGCTTGCCCACATCGATGCGGTACAGCGGTGGCATGGCCACGAAGATCCGTCCCGCCTCGACCAGGGGCCGGAAGTGGCGCACAAACAGGGCCGAGAGCAGGGTGGCGATATGCAGGCCGTCGGAATCGGCGTCGGCCAGGATGATGACCTTGCCATAGCGCAGTTTGGACAGATCGTCCGAGCCCGGATCCACGCCGATGGCGATGGCCAGGTCGTGGACTTCCTGGGAGCGCAGCACCTGGCTCGGTTCCGTTTCCCAGGTGTTCAGGATCTTGCCCCTGAGCGGCATGATGGCCTGGTACTCGCGATTGCGAGCCTGCTTGGCGCTGCCGCCGGCCGAATCGCCCTCCACCAGAAACAGCTCGGTTTCTTCCAGGTCCGTGGACGAACAATCGGCCAGCTTGCCCGGCAGCGCTGGTCCGGTCGTGACCTTGCGGCGCGCGACCTGCTTGCGCGACTTCTGTCGTTTCAGGGCGTTGTCGATGGCCAGCTTGGCAATCGCCTCACCGTCATTCGGGTTGTTGTTCAGCCACAGGGCGAAGGCGTCCTTGACGACGCCGGAGACGAAGCTGGCCGCGGAACGGGAGCTCAGACGCTCCTTGGTCTGGCCCGAGAACTGCGGGTCGGCCAGCTTGATCGACAGGAGGAAGCTGAGGCGTTCCCAGACATCGTCCGGTGCGAGCTTGAGCCCTCGCGGCAGCAGGTTGCGAATGGCACAGAATTCCCGGAGGGCTTCGATCAGACCCGTTCGCAAGCCATTCGTGTGGGTGCCCCCGGAGGCGGTCGGAATGAGGTTGACGTAGGACTCCTGGACCAGTTCACCTTCCGGCACCCAGCTCAATGCCCAGGCGGCTTCCTGATCGGCACCCGAAAAATCGCCAGTGAAGGGCTCGCTCGGGACGCACTCGCGACCGTCCAGGCTTTCGACAAGATAGTCGGTCAGGCCGTCTTCGAATTGCCAGGTCTCCGCCTCGCCATTGGCCTCGTCGCTCAGCGTGACCTTGAGTCCGGGGCAAAGAATGGCCTTGGCCTTGAGCAGATGCTTCAGGCGCGGCCGCGACACCTTGGCTGAATCGAAGTAACTCGCATCGGGCCAGAAATGCACCAGCGTGCCCGTGTTGCGCTTGCCGACCTGATCGATGACGGTTAGGGGCGAGGCCGTATCGCCGTCGGCAAAGCTGATTTCATGGACCTGGCCATTGCGCTTGATCCGGCAGATCAGCTTCGATGACAGGGCATTGACCACGGAGACGCCGACGCCGTGCAGTCCGCCGGAGAACTGGTAGTTCTTGCCCGAGAATTTGCCGCCCGCGTGCAGGCGGGTAAGGATCAGTTCCACGCCGGGGAGCTTGTGTTCCGGATGGGGGTCGACGGGCATGCCCCGGCCATCGTCGGCCACTTCCACGGAGCCATCCTTGTGCAGGGTCACGGCAATCGACTTGGCGTGGCCGCCCAGGGCCTCATCAACGGCGTTGTCGACGACCTCGGCCACCAGGTGATTGGGACGGGCCGTGTCCGTGTACATGCCGGGCCGGCGCTTGACCGGCTCCAGCCCTTGGAGGACTTCGATGTCGGAGGCTTGATACTGGGTGCTCATGCGCAAGATTCTGCGGCGGGGTTCAGCATCCAAGGGTAACGCCTAAATGCCCTATAGTGGCGCTTGAATCGACGCAAACCAACGATATGGCCCAGTCAGACCCCGTCAAGCCGCTGCCCCTTGAAGCCCTCTACCGGCGCTGTCCGCCCGAAGCGCTGGAATTTGCCACCACCGATCAACTCGATCCGCTGAGCCTGACCTGGGGCCAGGAGCGGGCCATGCGCGCACTCGATCTGGGTAGCCGCATGGATAACGGTGGCTTCAATCTCTATGTCCAGGCCTCGCCGGGCACGCGTGCCCTGGAGCAGGTTCGAGCTTTCCTGCGCGAGCGTGCGTCGACCGAGCCCGTGCCCGATGACTGGTGCTATCTCTACAATTTCACCGATCCGGACTGCCCCATCGCGGTCCAGCTGCCGCCGGGCAAGGGGCAGGTGCTGAGGGCCGATCTGGAAATGCTGATCGATGAGTTGAGCACCAGCGTCCCGGCCGTGTTCGAGAGCGAGGAGTATCAGGGCAAGCTCAATGAGTTGCAGGAAGCCTTCAATGCGGGCCAGCAGCAGCGTCTGGACGTGATCGGCAAGGAAGCGGCGGATCAGGGTATTGCGCTGATCTCAACGCCCACGGGCTTCAATCTGGCGCCGATGCAGGACGGTCAGGTCATTGAACCCGAGACCTACAAGAAGTTGCCCGAGGGTGAGCGAAAGGCAATCGAGGAAAAGGTCGTCAAGCTGCAGTCCCGGCTGCAGCAAGTCATTCAAGACGTCCCGAAGCTGCGCAAGGACGCGCAACAGCAGGTCCGCCAGCTTAACGAGGAAATGCTGCACTTCGCCCTCGGCGGACCCGTGGAAGAACTGCGCGATCGTTGGCGTGATCAGCAGCCCGTCCTTGAGCATCTGGATCGAATCACCGCGGACGTGATCGAGAACGCGCAGGCCTTCCGCAATGAACAGGGTGTGGTGCTGCCGATCGACGTTCTCCGGCGCTATCAGGCCAACGTGCTGGTTGATCGGGGTGAAGACGAAGGCGCGCCAGTCGTCTATGAAGATCTCCCCAACCATAATCATCTGGTGGGCGTGATCGAACAGCAGATTCGTGATGGGGCGATGGTGACGGACTTCCAGATGATTCGCGCCGGCTCTCTGCATCGGGCCAACGGCGGTTATCTGATCATCGATGCGCGCCGTATTCTCAGTCATTCTCTGGCCTGGGAGAGCC
>JBCDLQ010000423.1:0-3072 GCA_039414335.1 Pseudomonadota bacterium
CGCCCCACGTGGTTCGCACGGTTTCCAGTCCAGTCTTCTGGCTGTCACTGGTCTTGTTCTCCCTGAGCAGCTCGCTCGCTGCCCAAACCGTCACAAAGTCGGCGCCCGCATCGGTGAATGCCGAAGATTCGGTGAGTTACACCATCGAGGTGAGCAACAACACGGGCTCGGGGGTCTCGGGCATCTCCGTCCAGGACACCTTCCCATCACTGGTGACCTACAGCTCCTTCAGCGGCACGGACTGGACCTGCACCTCGTCCAGCAATGTCGCGACCTGTACGCTCAGCGGCACCCTGGCCGACGGGGCGTCCAGCACGCTCACGCTCACGGGCACGGCCGGGGCGCCTGCTCAGGACACGGACGCCACCAACAATGTCGTCCTGCTCGTCGGAACGACGCAGCAAGACACGGACTCTGCCACTACCACGGTGCAGGCCGACGCCGACCTGACCCTGGACAAGTCCATTGTCGACGGGATGAATCGTGTCAATGCCTTGACGGTCCGTGGCGGCGACGCCGTCACCTTTGCGGTCAGCGTGACGAATGATGGCCCCAGTCCGGCTCGGACCCTGACGGTCAGAGACGCTCTGCCGAATGGGTTCACCTATGTTTCCGGTTCCGGCACGAATTGGAGCTGTACCGAATCCAGCGGTGTGGTGACCTGTATCTATGGTGTCGATCTGGCAGACGGCGCGACCACACCGGAGCTGCAGATCAACACGACCTCGCCGGTCATCCAGGGAACGCGAACGAACCAGGCCTCCGCGCGATCAGTCGGTGATGCGACGTCGACCTTCCCCTTTGACAGTGATCAGGTCACCGTCACCTTGTTCCGGGAAGCGGATCTGCGTGTGACCAAGTCCGCCGGGTCTTCATCCGTCCTGTCCGGCCAGCCGATCAGCTACACCTACACCGTGACCAACAACGGCCCGGCACCGGCGACCAGTCTGACCCTGACGGACCTGTTTGACCGGGCCAATCTGCCCGGAACGCCGACCGTGACCGTTGGGTCTGCCAACTGGAGCTGCAGCTGGTCGAACTCGCCGCCGGCGAACCAGAGCCAGCTCGATTGCTCGGCCACCAATGCGCTGCCGGCCACTGGGACCAATTCCACCACGTTCACCGTGCAGATCACAGCGCCCACGGTGAACAGCGATATCACCCTGGGCAACCAGGCGACGGTCACCTCGGCTGAGATGCTGCCGACGCCGGCCAACAACACGAGCGCCAATATTTCGGTCACCGTGCTGCCGGCCGCCGATCTGTCGATTCCCGCGCGTGTCGTTCCCTCGGCGGCCCAGAATGCCGAGTCGACGCTCAACTACAACGTCGTGGTCAACAATGCGGGCCCATCCACGGCCAGCGATGTGGTGGTGACGGACCGCGTGCCGGCAGGTGCGCTCATTCTGTCGGCTGGCGGAACGGGCTGGACCTGCGAGATCAACCAGGTTGTCGGTAGCTACGAATGCCAGCGCAGCAGTCTGGCCGCATCCACATCAAGCACGATCGCGGTCTCGGCGCAGTTGCCGCGGAATCCGCCGACCGCCGGCGCGGCCACTGGTGTGATCAGCTCGGGCGCGGCCAGCGCGTCCGCCTCGACCGGTGATCCGGTGACGAGCAACAACTCCGATGCTGCCTTCGATATCACCCTGGCAGCCGTCTGGGATCTGGTGATCAGCAAGACCGCGAGTTCGCCGGTCGTTGTGCCCGGTCAATCGTTCCAGTACCTGATCACGGTCGACAATAATGGCCCGAGTGACCTGAGTGGCGGGATTCGTCCCTTGCTCAGTGATGATTTCGATGCGAATCTTCGCGGTGGGCTGGATGTCTGCGGCGTTGGTGCCGCACAGCCCTGCTGGCAGTGTGAGTCAACACCGCGAATCTCGTTCCTGTCCGATCTGGATACGGACGATGGCTCGTTCTCCGGCATCAGTGGTGCGCGCCAGATCGCGCTCAGTCCCAATCGCGCCTTCGCTTTTGTGGCGGGGCGTTTTGACGGTTCGATTGCGGTCCTGTCCCGGTCTACGACTCGAGGTGCGGGATTTGGCGAGCTGGCCTATTCGTCATTCAATGCTGATGCTACGGCGCCGCGTGTGATCGCGGTTCACCCCAGCGGTCTCTGGCTGGTCAGCGCTGACGAAGGCGCCAACGGCAGCCTGTGGATTCAGTCCATCAATCCCACGACCGGCGTCCTCGGAACCGCAACTGCGGCCCTGACGGATCTGGGTTCCGCTGCGGATCTCCAGTTCAACGCTGATGGCGACGTGCTGTATGTTGCAGAAAGCGGTTCGGACACGATCCGCGTTCTGAGCTTTGACAGTTCGGCCGGTAGCGTAGCGGCCGCCAGCACCGTGACCCGCAATAGTTCCGGTGCCAACCCGGTACTTCTGGGCGGCGTCAGCCGCCTGGCCCTGTCAGCCAACGGAAACTATCTCTACGCTGCAGGCACCACGGACAACGCGATTGTCGGCTTTTCGGTCAACGCAACGACCGGCGCACTGTTGGCCTTGAGTACGGCCTCCGTGCAACCCGAGGTGGGTGGTCAGCCGGTGCCCTTTACTGCCCTGGCGACCGATCTGGCGGGTAACGAGCTCTATGCCGGCGGTGGCAGCCGAGTGCTGGTTTATGCGGTCAATGCTTCCGGGCTGCTAGGGGCGTTCGAGGCCACCAGTGCCACGGCGATTCCTGCGCAGCTGATTGACGGTGTTTCCGACATGGTGCTGGCGCCAGACGGTACCAGCCTGTTCGTGACGTCGACCACGGACAGTGCCGTGTCGGTCTTCAGTCAGGACGACATGGGCGACATGGTCTTCGAGCGCTCCGAGCTGCTGCCTGATGACCTGCTGGCCAATGGTGTTGCGATCGACGCTTTTGGTGAAACGGTTCATGTCCTTGCCAGCTCCAGCGACGCTTCCGGTGGTAGTGAGCCTAACCGCAGTCTGGTCATCACTTACAGCGTCGATCGCAACACCATTGGCCAGCAGGTCATCAGGCAGCAGCTCGGAGCGCTCGAAGACCATGTCGCCCATGTCGTCCTGACTGAAGACCGACACGGCACTGTCCGTGGTCGAC
>JBCDLQ010000424.1:0-3057 GCA_039414335.1 Pseudomonadota bacterium
AGGGTCCATCGATCGTCACCACCGGAATCACTGAATAGCTCATCGTGCGACGCCCTCCGTCAATCCCATCATTCGACCCAACTCACATCAGCACCCAGACGGTTCAAGTCGTCAACGAAGCCGGGATAGCTGGTGGCGATCATCTCGGCCTGATCGATCAGAACCTCGTCATCAGCGACCAGACCCATGACGGCGGCACTCATCGCGATGCGATGGTCACCGTGGCTGTCGACCAATCCACCTCGGATTCGAGAACCCTGCACGGTTGCGCCATCGGGCACCTCGGTGACGTCCACGCCCAGGGCCTGCAAGGCCGCGCACATCACGGCAATGCGGTCCGATTCCTTGACCCGCAGTTCGCGAGCCCCACGCACCACCGTCGTGCCGTCGGCACAGGCCGCCAGCGCCATGATGATCGGAAACTCGTCGATGGCCAACGGCACCCATGCCGCAGGAATTTCCTGGCCTTGGAGTGAACGGCTCCGGACCCGCAGTCTGCCAACAGGCTCAGCACCCACGGCATCGCCCGCCTCAACGTCGATCTCGGCACCCATGGCTTCCATGATGCGCAAAACGCCGTCGCGGCTCGGATTCAGGCCGACATTATCGAGAACAACTTCCGAGCCGGGCACCACCAGTGCGGCAGCCAGGATGAACGCAGCCGAACTCAGATCGCCCGGAACCCGAACCGCCGTGCCCTGCAGCTGCGCCCCACCGGCAACGCCCACGCCGGGATTGCCATCAAGAATATCCACACCAAAGGCCGGCAGCAGTCTCTCCGTGTGGTCCCGGCTGGGACCGGGTTCAACCACCACCGTTTGGCCTTCGGCCGCCAGGCCCGCCAGCAATACCGAAGATTTGACCTGAGCGCTGGCCACGGGCATGGCATAGCGGATTCCCTGCAAAGCTCGGGGGCGAATGGTCAGCGGCGCCTTCTCGTCGTTCGAGGCAATGACCGCGCCCATCTCGCTCAATGGTTTGATGATGCGGCCCATGGGACGGCTGGACAGGGACTCGTCGCCCACCAGGGAGATGTCTGCGCCTGCCATTTCTCGCCGCCCGGACAGCATTCCGGCCATGAGACGAATCCCGGTGCCGGAGTTGCCGAGATCCAAAGGTGCGCCTGGCGCCTTGATCTGCCCACCCCGGATGGTGATCACACCCTCCTGTTCACTGACTTCGGCGCCGAGCTGGGCCATGGCGTTCAGGGTCGCTCGCGTGTCCGCGGCCTCGAGAAACCCTCGGACGGTGGTCACACCATCAGCCAGGCCACCCAGAATCGCCACGCGATGTGAAATGGACTTATCGCCTGGCGGAACGTAGTCACCTTTCAGGGGCCGGCTCAGGGGCCGGACTCGCAGTCGCCGACTCATTCAGGCCAGAACCCGACCGAGCGCGTCCAGCAGACGACTGTTCTGCTCGGGCGTGCCAATGGTGATGCGCAGATGCTGATCGAGTCCGTAGTTTCCGACCGGACGAACGATAACGCCTTCACACAGCAGCTTTTCATTGAGCTCGGCCGCATCTCGATCGAAGCCCGCGAGGATGAAATTCGCCGCAGACGGTACCGTGCTGGCACCCAGCTCGCGCAAGCCATCGCCCAACTGCTTCAGCCCTTGTGCATTCATGAGGCAGGAACGCTCGATGAAATGGTGATCCGTGAGTGCCGCGCGCGCCGCGCTCAGGGCCAGCGAGTTGACGTTGAAGGCCGGTCGCACGCGATTGAGCAGATCGGCAACGCCTGGATTGCTGAGCGCATAGCCAACGCGCAAGGCGGCCAGGCCATAGGCCTTCGAAAAGGTTCGCGTGACCACCAGGTTCGGACATTCGTCGAGCCAGGTGGAGGCGTCACCTAGTTCATCGGATTGGGCGTACTCGGTGTAAGCCTCGTCGACCACGCAGATCACGTGCGGCGGCAAGGAAGCGACGAAATCCTGAAGTCGTTCGCCCGCCAGCCAGGTACCCGTCGGGTTGTTGGGATTGGCAATGAAAACGAGACGCGTATTGGGGCCCACTCGCTCATAGAGTGCCCGAAGATCGTGCCCGTAGGCCATGGGGTGGTCTGCCGGCAGCGCCGGAGCGATTCGAGCGGTCGCCCCCACCATCTGCGTCGCAATCGGATAAACGGCGAAAGCGTACTGGGAAAACACGGACTCCAGCCCCGATGCCAGGAAGACCTGGGCCAGAAAGACGAGCACGTCATTGGAGCCATTGCCCAGGGTGATGCAGGACGGGTCCACATCATGTTTCTCGCTCAGCGCCTGCTTCAGCTCGAATCCATTGGCGTCGGGATAGAGCCAAAGATCATCGAGCTCGCCTTTGATGGCTTCGATCGCCAGCGGGCTGGCACCCAGCGGGTTCTCGTTGGAAGCGAGCTTGATCGACTCCGTGACGCCATACTCGCGCTCCAGCTCGGCCGTGGGCTTACCGGGCGTGTAGGGCTTGAGCTCGCGCACGCCGGGCACAGCCAGGCTTTCAAAATTCAGTGTTTTCATACGGTTATTGGAAACTTCTCTATTCGTCTGTGTCCGACTTGCCCGACTCCGGCAGTCGGCCAAGCACGGCACGGGGATAAGAACCCAGCACCTTGACCTGGCGCGCCGACTCGTTGAGCTCCGCCAGCGCCGAAGACAGCGCCGGATCATCGACGTGACCATCCACATCGATGAAGAACACGTAGTCCCAGCGCCCTTGCCGTGACGGTCGCGATTCGATGCGATTCATGTTGATCGCGTGGCGTGCCAGCGGCTCCAGCAGTCCAAACAGGGCACCGGGATCATCGCGCCCGGCAACCATCAGCGTGGTCTTGTCCTCGCCAGAGGCCGGCAGCAACCCCTGCCCCAGCACGAGGAAGCGCGTCGTGTTGTCCACGTGATCTTCGATATTGGCAAACAGCACGGGCAAGCCATAGACCTCGGCCGCGTGACGGCCGGCAATTGCGGCCGAATCCGGCGCATTGCGGACTCGACGAGCTGCTTCCGCATTGCTGGACACCGCCACCAACTCGGCATGATCCAGATGGGCCGCCAGCCAGTGCTTGCACTGGGCCAGCGACTG
>JBCDLQ010000425.1:0-3057 GCA_039414335.1 Pseudomonadota bacterium
ACCGAACTCGCGCAGCACCGCCGTGCGCGCCATGATGGTCCGGTTGATCAGCGAGCAGTGAAACAGCAGGTGCGCGTCCAGGTCTTCGGGCCGCAAGGGGTGTCGTCGGACACGCTTGAGCAAGTCGCCCGCAGCATTCATCAGGGTGCAGCCACTGCCCACCTGAACGATGTCGGGATGGGCATCCAGGAAGTCGACTTCGACGCCTAATCGTTCCGGATAGGAATAGTCGTCGCTGTCCAACAGCGCGATGTATTCGCCGCGAGCCAGCTCCAGGCCTCGATTGCGACTCGCAGGGATGCCCTGGTTGCTTTCGCTGCGGGCCAGGCGGACGCGCGGATCGGAATAGGCCTCAACCCGCTCGGGCGTGCGGTCCGTCGATCCATCGTCCACGACCAGAACTTCAAAGTCCGTATACTTCTGGGCCAGCATGCTGTTGATCGCCGTGCAGACGTAGTCTTCTCGGTTGAACGCGGGAATGAAAACGGTGACGCGCGGGTTCGATTTCATGAACAGGTCGGGGACAGGCAGATCGATATCTCGGCGCGGCAGTATACGCGCTGTTGGCCTGTGGCCGCGTGGGCGCTCGACATGATCGCGCGCTTCACCCATCGACCTGCCCATTCGCTCGGGCGTCGCCTGCTGGATGCGTTCCGGTCGCGCTTCGTCGGCGGATTGGGCAAATCTCAGCGGGTATTCTTTGTGCAGATCAACGGCCAGCGCTACAAGCGCGTGGTGTTCGGCGACAGTGCTCAGGCCGACCGTGTCGCCACTGCCGTTCAGAGCTGCCAGGCCGTCACGCCCCTACCCCGCCTCTATCACCAGCATGAAAACGAACTCTGGTTCGAGTTTGTCGAAGGCCAGCGGCTGGACGCCGATGCCCATCAGGACGCCCTGGCCCATCTGTTCGCCGCGCTCCATGGGCTCAATCATCGAGAAGTTCCGCTGGATCAGACGACAATGCACCAACAGCTGTCGAATGATCTCGAGTTTCTCAAGCAGGTCGCCGTACTGGACGATCGCCAGACCGTGGAACTACAGCAACGCGCCGACGCGCTCCGTCCGGATCGGGTCCTTCTCGGCGCCGATTACCTGGACCCGGTGCTGAAGAACTTCGTGTTCAAGGATGGTAGAGCGGTAATCATCGATCTTGAAAGCATCGATCTCGACGCACTGCTTGGCACGGGCGTGGCCAAGTGCGGTCTGCACTGGTTGCCCCAGGATCAGCGGAGTGATTTTGTTGAACGCATCATCGAACTCGGCGCACCCGATTTTCGTGCGCAGCGGGACTACGCCGAGCTGGCCCTGATCACCGGGTGGACAAAACGAAAGCTGCTGGCCGGCAAACGCGGCCGAATTCGCGTCGAACACTTCGATCGTTTTCTGCGATGAGCGCTGCACCATGAGCCTCGGCAAGGTCTGGAGCGACGGACTCTGGCACAACAACCCGGGGTTGGTGCAGCTGCTGGGACTATGCCCGTTGCTGGCGGTGACCAACACCACGATCAACGGGCTCGGACTGGGACTGGCGACGCTCATCGTCCTGACCAGCTCGAATCTGATCGTATCGCTGATCCGGCCCCTGCTGCGACCCGAGATCCGCATTCCAGCCTTCGTCCTGATCATCGCCAGCCTGGTCACGGCGATCGACCTGTCACTGCAGGCCTGGTTTGACGGTTTGAGTCAGAACCTCGGCATCTTCGTGCCCTTGATCGTGACCAACTGCACGCTGCTGGCCAGAGCTGAAGCGTTTGCCTCACGCCAGCCCGTGCTGCCCGCCGTCGCGGACGGACTGGCCCAGGGACTCGGCTTTGCCCTGGTGCTGGTCGCGCTGGGTGCTTCACGCGAGCTCATTGGTCAGGGCACCCTGCTGGCCGACGCTGAACTGCTGCTCGGACCGTGGGCCGAGGCGCTGACCCTTCAGATTGCGCCGGAAGGCTGGGGGCTGCTGCTGGCCGTCCTGCCGCCGGGCGCTTTCATCCTGCTCGGTCTGATGGTGGCCCTTCGCCAGCGCATCGTGACCGCCGGCGCAGCTCGCCTTGCCGCCGCCAGCATGCAGACTACAAGCAGCAAGGACACCCTGGCCTAAATCTCATGAATGCACGGGAACGGGAAGAATTCTTCCAGCGACTCTCGGAACTCAATCCGAACCCAGTCACGGAATTGAATTACAGCTCCCCCTTCGAGCTGCTGGTTGCCGTAACCCTGTCGGCCCAGGCCACGGACGTGGGCGTCAACAAGGCCACAGCCAAACTCTTTCCCGTCGCCAATACGCCCGAGGCGATCTATGCGCTGGGGGAGGAAGGACTCAAGAACTACATCAAGACCATCGGCCTGTTCAACAGCAAGGCCAAGAACGTCATCGCCGCCTGCAAGAAGCTGATCGACGAACACGGCAGCGAGGTCCCGCAGACGCGCGCCGAACTCGAAGCCCTGCCAGGAGTCGGCCGCAAGACCGCCAACGTGGTGCTCAACACGGCGTTTGGCCAGCCGACCATGGCGGTGGATACGCACATCTTTCGGGTCGGCAACCGGACCAGCCTGGCCAAGGGCAAGACCCCCCTGGCCGTTGAAAAGGCCCTGCTCAAGCGCGTGCCCGAGCCCTACCTGTTCAATGCCCATCATTGGTTGATCCTGCACGGTCGCTACACCTGCAAAGCGCGGACGCCGAATTGCGCCGAATGCCCGGTGCTTGATCTTTGCCGCTGGCGACCGAAGAAGCGCTATCTTCCGAACGAGCTCAAGAGCGATTGAAAGTTCTCGACCGCTTTGACGGTCCTGTCCTTGTCGGGGCACACTGTCGTCGCACTCGGCCAGCTCGAGTCAATCTGCTCTCAAGGACGCCCAGCGAATGAACGAAAAAGCACCCGAGCGACTACTGGAACTCCAACGCCGATTTGCCGGACACCTGCGCGATCCAGACAATGTTCCGCCACCGGAAGGTATCGAGGACCGACGACTGGCCATCTATCGCCGCCTCTTCTTCAACAATCTCAGCAACCTGTTTGCCCGAAACTTTCCCGTCATTCGCAAGCTGACCGAGGATGACGACTGGAA
>JBCDLQ010000426.1:0-3056 GCA_039414335.1 Pseudomonadota bacterium
GCTCAACATCGAGCACTTCCAGCACCCAGCCCTCACCGCTGCGATCCGGATTGAACCACATGGCCGAGTGGCCCGGCTCGATTGGGAAAGCCACTTGAGCAGCAGTTGGGCTTGCAGCGAGAGCAGCGCTCAGAATCAACCAGCCCAAACAACGGTAAATAAATTTATGTGTGTGCATCTGACACCCCCCACTTAGAAGCCTGCAAACTCTACGGCATCCTGCATTAGAAAACAGTCAACAGTGACAACGGCGATCCGAATGGAGCGAGCTCAATTCACTCGGATTGCGACAGCAGACCACGCTGACACTGTGGTTGAGTCTATCGACCCACTCACTAACACGCATACAGCGTCTTTACATGCGAATTGCAAAACCAAAAAGAGCATCAGGACCACTGACACTTAACCTGGTGAAACTCACCGCCGCTCAGTCGGATTCAAATCGATCTTCAAAAACCGCGTCCGGGCAACTCGGCAGATCGAGGCGAACAATGGCTTCCAGTTCGCCGCTTCCGCGGTCGATGTCCAGCTCAACATACACCTGACCATTGTCGGCCAGAGACAAGCCCGGGCCGACGCCGAGGGTGGCATTGAAATCGGTCACCGTGGCATCTCCGATGCCGTCTCCATCGAAATCGAGCGAATCCCCCGTCGTCAACACGACCTCGGATTTCGTGTCAGCCTGCGCGGCCCGACAGCTGAAGAACAGCACTTCCGTTCCGCCGCTGATATTCCAGATGTGTACCAGGTGATCCTGATCGTTCAGGGACAAGGCTCTGACCGTTGCCGTCGTTGCCAGGGTGACAGGCCCGACCGTGCCCCCCTCGCGAATGAGGATCGAACCATTCACCGCAATAAACTCGTCGCTGGCGGTTGATCCGTTCGTGTCGCCCGAGAAAGCGAAGGTCCCTCGATTATTGATGGAGACCAAATCGAAATTGTCCCAGTTGTCACCGGTCCCATTGACTTGGTCTTCTCGAGCCACGACGCCTCCGTTGACGACAACGGTTCCGTCATCGGCAGTGCTACCCGTATTCATAAAGACCACGCCGATAAACTGCTGACCACTATTTGAAAAGTCATAGTCAAAGTCGATGCCAGTGGGGCGATCAATGGTCAGCCCGTCGATCACGTCATCCGATTGAAGAAGAACATCGATACTTCCGCGGCCTGAACCAAGCGCGCGATAGAGGACGCGACCCTCCGTGGACGTTCCACCGGTCTCATTGAAGCCTGCTACCCAGAAAGCGGTCCCATCGGGTGTCATGCTAGGCCGCGAATGAAACGTTGAGTTCGTACCCGGAGGGAAAGCCGGTGCCTGAGTGTCTTCGATAGCCAACAAACCGTTATGAGTCCACAGACCGTCGGATCCATCGATCGCCGGGCTGTAGACAAACTGGCCTTGATCGCCGATGCCCATGGCACCCTCGCCCCCCGAGAGCACCTGTTCCGTGACGCTGCTGTCCAAAAACAAAACGGCATCATTGAACCAGATAAAGCGATCAGTACCGCCTGTGCCGTCCTCCGCACCGCCTACAAATCCAACCTGACCCAAGCTATTGGTAAAGGGCGCATTGAGTACTATGACGGGGCCAGCCAGTCCGGCCGGGACATCACTTTCTTCGATGATCAAAGTTGCAGGGATGACCGTTCCACCCCGAAGTACGCCCGTTGCGGGAGCTTGCTCTTCCCTGCGCAGTGCTTCCACCTCACCGGGCTCGATCCCCAGTTCCAGCCACTGTTCGGATGTGAGGCCCTCTGAAGCCATCGCGTTGGCGCCGATCAAGGTGAACAACAGGCCCGCGACCGATAGACAGACCATCGCTTGCTTACGCATGACAACCCCCTCTTTAAAGTGAAACGCTGCGATCCGATCAGGTAGGTCGAATCGCTGACGACGGCCCCGATTATAGGGCTTCAGCTTTTAGCGAGTGATTCGGGCGAAGTCGGGTCGATGGACTCCAACACTAAAGATTCAGCGTAGCCTGCACTGACTGACCGGCGGGCCAGATCGGGAAAGGCGCCAGCGCCAGCCGCTGTCCAAGGGCGGCATGAAAAGTGCGTGCCATTTCCGGGCAGTGGAGGTTATTCGGACAGTGGATGAAGACGTAGCTTCGGATACCGTTATCGATATCCTCAGCCACCCGATCGGCCCAGGCTTCCAGGTAGCGCTGATTGCCCTCGCCTGACGGATGCAGCACCAGGCGTAGATATCGCCGCTGGTTGTAGACCGTGTCAAGAACCGGCAAATCGGGCTTCTCGTGGCGAGCCGCGCGAACCTCGGGATGATTCAAATCGCCCCGGAACAGCGGGCGCGTGTCCATGGTGACGCGAGCCGCCTGATGGCGCTTCAGCAACGGTTCCAGTTTCTCAGGATGATTGAAAAAAGCCGGATGACGCACTTCCAGCGCATGGGATTGGTCCTGCGGCAAGCGCGCCAGCACCGCCTCGATCCGCTCCAGCGAATCCGGGCCGACGTGCGAGGGGAACTGGACCAGCAACGGGCCCACATGCTCGCCCAAGGGTGCGATCACCCGAAGAAAGGTATCTAGGTCATCAAGGGCCGGGCGACTATCATGCGTCACCGTTCTAGGCAGCTTGAAGGAGAAGCGGAAATACGTCCCGGCCACCGCGTCGCGCCACTGGTCCACCAGTTGCGGCGTCGGAATGCGATAGAAAGTGGTGTTGCCTTCCACCGTATTGAACACCTTGGCGTACTCCGCCCGCCCAGGCTGGCTCCGTCGGAAGTACGAACCCGTCCATCCGGGTAACGCCCAGGCCGGTAGGCCCAATCGATAGGGCCAGGACGGATTCGCTTCTGACTGATTCATTGAAACCGACGATGGTTCTGGAATACGGCGGTGAGCTTACTGTATGAGGGTCGACGAAGGCTCATCGACACACAGCACCGCTTCTCATCATCGGGTTCAATCCATCACGGCGGCGCCATCATCTCGAAACGATCATTGAACAGCGGTGGATCGCCAAGCAGCACGTTATCGAGGAACGAACGATTATTGCTGCTGCCGCTGGCGCCAAAGAAAATGCCGAAGGAC
>JBCDLQ010000427.1:0-3053 GCA_039414335.1 Pseudomonadota bacterium
AAGAACTCGAATGACACGCTTCGGACTGCAGCGAAAACTGTTCCTGGCGATGATCGTCGCCGCCGTCACGCTACTGCTTGTGCTGGCGGTGCTCTGGTACGTCGGGACTCGCAGCCAGTTCGGCCGTGTTGTTGACCAGTTCGAGCTGGCTGCGAGTCCCGACGTACCAGAGCACCGCCAGCACAAGCAGTAGCGTGACGGCGGCGACGATCATCGCCAGGAACAGTTTTCGCTGCAGTCCGAAGCGTGTCATTCGAGTTCTTCCCTGACGCGACGAGACATTCTGCGCAACGGTTCGATCTGCTCCAGCATCAAGGCGTCGGCGGGGGTGAATCGAATCGTTCGGAAGTAGGCATCCAAGGCGGCGGTCGCGGATGGATCCTGTTCTGCATTGAGAAGGATCTGCCGCAAGCGAATTCGGATAGACGGATCCAGGTCCTTGCGAACCAGTTCCATGGCGCGCGGAATCGCCGGGCTTCGCTCCAGCACGCGCAGGTCTCGGCGGTATTCGGGAACGCTTTCGACGTACTCCTCCCAGTCCTGATCGCTGATGGCGGCCACATCGACAATCTGCTTGTGCACCCAGGTGATGGAATTCAGGGCCTGACCGGTGAACGCGTAGCCCACGAAATCCTGACTGGGCTGATCGAGTGGTGAGAGCAGGATGGTGACATTCAGACCGGCCTCCAGCAGCATGCCTGCGGGCACCATGTAGCCACTGGTCGACAAGGGGTGCTGGAACCCGACCGATCGACCTCGTAACTGGTCAAGCGTATTGATGCCGCTGTCCTGCCGAACCACGAACAGGCTCTGATACTGGGAACGGCCACCGCGCCAGCCGCGCAGCAGTGGCTGAGCCTCACCACGGTTCATCATCATGATGGCGGCTCCGGCAGTTTCGGTGACCCAATCGACACGGCCCTGGCGCAAAAAACTGATCATTGCCTGGCCATCGCGAGCCATCAGAATGCGGCCTTCCCGAATGCCGATATCAGCCATGTTCTCGACCACGTAGTCGAGCAGCGGCCTGAGGCGATCGTAGTGTTCACAAGGATCGTTGCTGACTCTGCCGAGTACGAGCACGCCGTCATCGTTGTTGGCCAAGGCCGGCGTACTCAAGCAGACGAACAGCAGAACAATCGTGAGACGTCGCAAGCTGGAATGTTGGGTGTAGACGATCTTGATCCCCCGATCGGGGTTGAGGCCCAGCAAGATTCTACGTGTTTGGAGACCGCATTGCACCGAGGGTGCGACCCCCGCGCTGATCGGGTTGGCGTTCTTGATGAAGGCTGAGTGTTCGATCTTGCTGGGCGGTCGGCTACGCTTCTCGCTGTCGATAATGAAGGAGTAAATCGGGTGATCCGGAATCTTGCCAGTCTGGTTTTCTACGGACGCTTTCTCAACTCCTTTTCAGTGCTCGGCTTCAACAGGCGATCAAGGCACTGGGAACCCCTGGCATGGAATTTCACGGGTCAACGCTGGATCGTGACGGGTGCGACCGGTGGCATCGGCCGGGCCCTGGTCCTGGCGGGCCTTGAGGCAGGTGCCGAGGTCTGGGCTATCGCCAGAGACCCGGCAAAGCTGGCGGCTTTGAAGCAAGCGGCTTCCCATCCGGATCGGCTGTATACGGAACAATGCGATCTGTCTTCTCTGGTGGGGGTTCGTCAGCTCGCAGAAGGCACCGCCTTTGCAGGTCTGCGAATCGACGCATTGATCAATAATGTCGGCGTTCTTCTCAACGACTTCAGCCGCAGTGAGGAGGGGCTGGAGATGTCGCTGGCGACCAACCTCCTGGGTCATTTCGTGCTGACCGAGTCGCTGGTGGAGCAGGGTGTGCTGGGAACCGACGCCACGGTCATCGAAGTCTCCTCTGGCGGAATGTATGGCACGCCGCTTACCTTGGATGACATGTTCGAGGCGGATTCCGATGGCTGGGACGGGATGCGTGCCTATGCGTTTCACAAGCGAGCCCAGGTCGAGTTGGTGCGGGCCTGGAACCGCCGTTGGCCCGATGGCCCGACTTGCCAGGTGATGCATCCTGGCTGGGTGGATACGGCTGGCGTCCAGTCCTCCCTGCCGCGTTTTCGCGCCACGCTCAGGAAAGTCCTCCGAACCCCAGAGCAAGGGGCTGATACCTTGCTGTGGCTGATGGCCGAACGGCCGGCCTGGCCCGAAGAAGGGGGAATCTGGCTCGATCGCCAGCTCGATTCGGAGCATGCATTCTGTTACACGCGCAGGGCCTATGGTGATGCTGACGAACTCTACGAGCTACTTGTGGCGCTCACAGCGCCCTAACAAAGAGTCAAAAAAAAAAACGCCGCCCAATCGGGCGGCGTTTTGCCAGGGTTCGGTTTTTGCGAGAAACCGTGGTTCAGAAGCGCAGGCGGCTGCGCGTGCGCTCGCGTCGCGTATCCTCACGTTCTTCATAGGTCTCGAGGCAGGAGCGGCTTTGAATGACCATGGCGCACTCGAGGTAATCGGTGATTTCCATCAGGGCTGCGCGAATGGCCTCACCGGCCGGCGTATCTTCGTAGTTCGACAGGTTGCCGCCGAAACCGCCGCGATAAGCACTCAGGCTGAGTCCGCCGCCACCAGCGCGGCCTTCGATCGTGCGAACGAATTCGATCTCGCCCGTGTTGGAATTGACGACGCGCAGGTCGACGGCGAGGTAGGCCTCGGTTTTGCGGCCACCAATGCCGATGCCGCGAAAGCTGATGCCGCCACCGGTCGACCGTGTCTGCTCGTCATAAGCCGTGATCGTACCCAGGACGACGTGGCCTGCGCCGGTCAGTTCACCGATACGCGCTGCCGTGTCCGGGCGCACGCGGCCGGAGGCGCCGAGATCCTGCTCATTCAATACGGCTTCCAGATTCGAGCGCTCGACGATACGGAATGCGCCCGTCGAGGCCAGCTCGTTGGCGAGCATGCCAGACAGGTCCCAACCCACGCCGCCTCCCCACCAGCCAGCGCCAGACTCATTCTTGAATTCTGCGACGCCGAGCACAGGGCGGTCGGCCAGAGCGTGAGCGCTGATCACCAGCAGCAGCAAGGCC
>JBCDLQ010000428.1:0-3048 GCA_039414335.1 Pseudomonadota bacterium
CCAGCGCCTGCTGCTGCTCTGGGCAGCATGGGTCCTGCTCGGCGCGCCCATCCATCTCGTCGACGCGCTCGAGGGCTTCGAGAGCCTCTGGTTGGCAGCTGGCGCCTTACTCGGTCTGGTTCTGCTGATCGATGGCTGGAGAGTCTGGCGAGAAGATCCTGGTCTGCGTCTCCAGCGTCACGCCCCCGAGCGCTGGCCCGTGCACGCACCGGTCAATCTCAGAACCGACGTGGAACACCTCGGGCATCGGTCCCTGGACGTGTTGGTTCACGATCTGCTCCCGGTCCAGATCAGGAGCGATGGCCTGCCTCTGAAAGTCAGCCTGCAGCCCGGCCATCAATACGAGCTGAACTGGCAGGCCCGCGCCGTCCAGCGCGGACCCTTGTCGATCAAAGGCAGTCACCTGGCCTGGAAAAGCCCCTGGGGATTGTGGTGGCGTCGTGTGACCTGGGCCGAGCAAAGCGACATGAGGGTTTACCCCAACTTCAATCTGGTCATCCAATACGGCCAGCTCGCCGGCGATCGACGACTCGAGGAAATGGGCATCCATCGCCAGCAGCGACGCGGCAGCGGCTCGGATTTCCATCAGCTGCGTGACTACCGCGAAGGCGACAGCCTGCGCCAGATCGACTGGCACGCCACCTCTCGCGTGCGAAAACTGATTGCCAAGGACTATCAGGAAGAACGCGATCAGCGCGTGGTCTTCCTGCTGGACTGCTCGCGTCGCATGCGCGCCATGGACGGCGAACTCAGCCACTTCGATCAATCCCTGAACGCACTGCTCCTTCTCGCTCACGTGGCCTTGAAGCAAGGTGACGAAGTCGCGCTGCATACGCTCGCCGCTGCCGATGGTCGCGAACGACTGCTGCCCGCAGGGCGCGGTCAACGGCAGTTCGGCTCGCTGCTGGAGACGGTCTACGACCTCAAACCCGGACTGGGCCACCCGGACTTTCTCGGAGCCGCGGCCGACCTGATGCGGGTCCAGCGACGTCGTTCGCTGGTTGTCTTGATGACCAACCTCCGCGATGAAGACCACAACGAACTTGACCCAGCTCTGAAACTTCTCAGGCAACGACACTTGGTGGTGCTGGCCGATCTGCGCGAGAGCCTGCCGGATCTTGATGCTGCGCGCTCAGAACCGATCAGACGTCCGCGCAATCTGGATCAAGCCCTTCTGATGGCCGGTCATCAGCTCTACAAGACCCAGCGCCGCCTCGCAACCCGCAACCTGCGCCAGATGGGCATCATCCACTTGGACATCGTCCCGGAAAAACTTGCCGGCGCCCTCGTCAGCCAGTACCGCCGACTCAAGTCCAGTGGGGTTTTCTGACGGCCGTCCATTCAAAATCTGCACGCAGAGACGCAGAGGAGCGGAGGCCGCAGAGAAGGAATTTTGTCTTTCTCGGCGAACTCAGCCCCTCTGCGTCTCTGCGTGAGCTGTTTTCAGTTAACTACTGAAGGATGGTCGGCAGAAAGGCGGCCAGGGCGATGAGGGCGGCGAGGAGGCCGAGGGACCAACGGATCATCATGGCGCGGGCGCGGTTTCCACCCTCTTCGTCGAGCGTCTGCATTTCACCGTCATCGAGGGGATCCGTGACGATGTGGTTGGGGTTTTCCAACAGCGCTGCAGCGTCTTCATGCTGATGATCCAGCACGGACCAGAGCGCGGCGTTGTAGAGCGCCTTGTGAGCGGCGGCCGGGCGCAGCGCGCTGGTTGATTCCACGTGGGCTGCAATCCCTCGGGAGCGCAAGAACGCCGCGCGCTCCTGCGCTTCACTCATCGACTCATAGCGTTCCAGCAATTTCATCGCGCGGCTCCCTCTGCGACGCCAGGCTCAGGATCGAGGCGGCTGACATGATGTACAAGCATACAGTCTTCGGCCGCTGACTGTCACCTTCTCGATCGCCTGATCACATTCGAAACAGGCCTGATTGGCCCGGCTGAAAACGTAGTGGCGATAGTCACGGCGTTTCCAGCCAGCAGCCTTCAGCGCCTCGGCGCGTTCCAGATCGTTGGTTATGCCGCCGGTTTCCACCGACTGCCACATGATCTTGTAGACCGCTTGGGCCAGCAGCTGAATCTCGGCCGCGTTCAGGTCCTTCGGGCGCAGGGTCCAGTGCAGGCCGGCCATGAACAGGATCTCCGAGCGCAGGTAGTTGCCCACGCCGGCCAGGAAGGACTGATCCAGCAGCAAGTGCCCCAGCTGGCGACCGGCGAAGGGCTTGCGTGCAATCCACTCGGCGATCTCGACCTCATCGGCCCCTGACGACAACACGTCCAGACCGACGCGTTGGATGAAGGGGTGTTCATTCAGCGTCCCGGCTTCGAACAGCTCGATATCACTGGCGCTGTAAAGCAGCGCCGATTTCTTCTCCGTGCTCAAGGCCAGACGCAGCTGCCGGCCCGTATCCGGTCGACGATCGGACTTCGAGAACATCCAGCGTCCGTAGAGCTGGTTGTGGGTGTAGATGGTCTGACCGTTTTCAAACTCGATCAGCAGCGCCTTGCCAAGCGTGCGGACACCCTTGAGCTTCTGCCCTTCGAGGACCTTCGATGCCGGTTTGAGGTGATCGAAGGCAAACCAGACCTCAGTCAGGGGTGAGCCGGCGACGGTGTTTTCCACCCGCCGGGCCATCCGATACATTTCCGGCCCTTCAGGCACTGCCAGTGCCTTTGTCGGCGTACCGTAGCGCACCCCAGGCCGCACTGGCCCAGGCGGCCATCAGTACCGTGCCGCCGACTGGCGTGATGTAGGTCAGCTTTTCGACCCCGGTAATCGCGGTCAGATAGATGCTGAAGCTGAACAAGACGGTCCCGGTCACGAACAGCCAGGCCGCAATCTTCAGCCACTTTCCCAACGACGCCTGGATACCGGCAGCCAGACCCAGACCAATGGCAAAGACCGCCAGCGCGCCGATCTGGTGGTAGCGAATCGCGGTCATGGTCCAGCGGAACACCTCGGGCTCGACGTTGGGTTTGACCACGTGCTCGACAGAGGCCCCGATGACCACAGACAGAAAGCCCAGCAAGGCACCAACAAACAAAAC
>JBCDLQ010000429.1:0-3047 GCA_039414335.1 Pseudomonadota bacterium
CTTGGTCGGCATGGTCGGAAGCGCCCTGCTTTTTTCCTGGCTGCTGACAGACTTCCATCAGCTCAAACTCGTTCGGGTCATTCAGGGCGCCGCCTTGCTCTCGATCGTGTTGAATTGCATTGCTCTGTGGAAGCAGGAAAGTCGGACGCCGAATGAGGCTGATGCTTCGGCTGAACACCTCGATTTTCGGCGAGCGTGGAGACGGCTCGTCGAGCGATCCAACATGCGACGGTTTCTTTGGGTGGTCGGGTTGGGCAGCCTGGCCTTCAGCATGCAGGATATCTTGCTAGAGCCTTATGGCGCGCAGGTCCTCAACCTGAGCGTGAGCGCAACCACGTTGCTCACCGCGTTGTTGGCCGGGGGAGCCCTGGCGGCCTTCGCGATCGCGGCGCGGCGATTAGGACGGGGTAGCGACCCTTGCCGGCTTGCCGCAATGGGCCTGATGATTGGAATCGTCGCATTCACCGCCGTACTGATTGCTGCGCCCATGCACTCTACGAGCCTGTTTAGAGTTGGGACCGTGTTGATCGGATTCGGCGGAGGACTGTTTGCTGTCAGCACGCTGACTGCAGCCGTTTATTTTGGTGGTGACAACGACAACGGTCTGATCATGGGCGCATGGAGCGCGGTTCAGGCCACTGCTATAGGAGGGGGCATTGCAATCGGTGGCACATTACGTGACCTGGTCGATCGATTTGCCTCGCAGGGTGTTTTCGGCCCAGATCTGATGGGGCCGGCAGTCGGCTTCAGTGCCGTCTACCAGCTAGAAATCTTGTTCTTGTTTGCCGCATTGGCAATTGTCGGTCCATTGACGAAACCCTGGCAAAGAGTCAGCAGTAAAGGGAATGCCAAGCGTTTCGGATTGGACCAAATGCCGGGTTGACCCGGCTTACTTGGAGAGTGGAGTCATGGTTGGATTTACTGAATATATCGATGCAGCGCAGGTCGTGCTGTATGCGTTCTGGATCTTTTTCGCCGGGTTGATTTATTACCTCCGTCGGGAAGACAAACGGGAAGGCTATCCGTTGGAGTCAGACAGAAATGCACGGACTTCTCGGGTGAAGGTCGTTGGCTTTCCGGCACCACCAGAGCCAAAAACCTATCGTCTGCCCAATGGCCAGGGCGATCGCACAGCGCCACACGCGGAAACGATCACCGGGGAGATTCCGGGTGCGAAACCCGTTGCGCCGTGGTTTGGTGCGCCACTTGCGCCCACAGGAGATCCAATGGTTGACGGTGTCGGGCCCGCCAGCTATCCCCAACGCGATGACGTGCCTGACCTGGCAGCCAGCGGACTACCGAGAGTCATTCCAATGAGACTGGCCGAAGGGTTTGACGTTGAGCATAAGGATCCGGATCCAAGGGGCTTTTCCATCAAAGCTGCAGATGGTCAAATCGTTGGGGAAGTTGTAGAGCTCTGGGTTGACCGTTCTGAGCCACGGATCTTGTTTTATGAAATCAAATTGGCCGCCGACTATGCGGGGGATTCAACCACCAATGCGTTGCTGCCCTACGGCTTTGCCGTCGTCAAATTCAGACGTCGTCAGATCAATGTTGCCTCGCTCATGGGCAAACACTTCAGGACGGTCCCCAGAACAGCGTCGATGGATCAGATCACCCGATTGGAAGAAGACCGGATAACAGCCTATTACTCAAGCGGACATCTGTACGCCCATCCGTCTCGTTCGGAGCCATTGATTTGACTGTTTTTGCTGATAAGAACCTGAAGCCATTGCCAGAAGCCCTACCGCCGGGAGAACACGTTCTGTATCAGTGTTCTCCTGGCTCCTGGCAGGCGCTGAGCCGCCGTGTGTTCTTCATGAATAAAATCGCCATCTACATGACGATCATCCTCGCCTGGGTAGGGGTGAACGCGTACCTGGACCAAGGTTCAGCGTTAGCCATTGCCAGTGCTGTCGCAACGACAATCCCGGCTGCGGCAGCCGTTTTCCTTTTGGTTTTCTGGCTCGGCCGTTTTTACGCCAAAACCACGGTTTACACGGTCACTAACAAACGGGTCGTGATTGAAACAGGGCTGTCCTACACCACGATTACCAACTTGCCCTTCAGTCGCATCGAGCGAGTCGATATGAAAGCCTTCAAAGACGGTTCTGCCGATCTTGAAATCCACATGGCTGGGGACCGCATGCTCTATTCCATGCTGTGGCCAAGCACGCACCAGTGGCGCTGGAAGCGACCTGTCCCCATGCTCAGGGCCATCGAGGACCCTCAACAGCTTGCCGGGATCCTCGCGCATGAGTTAAGCAATAGCGTCGTTGCATCACCCGCTCCTTCAGAATTTGAGAGTGAAAATCATGGCCAACAATCAGCCGCAGTCTAGCCCAGGTATCGCGCCAACGCAGGCGCCGATCCTGATACCGAAGGGAGTCTTGATTGCAGCGAGCCTGCTCTTGGCTTTTGTCGTCTCCGTCGCCGCTTTCTATCGCATTGCGGGAATCCCGCCAGGCTCACAGGTACCGGCTCCCGACGCAACTGCACGGACCATGCCCTTCCTGGTCGAGGATGGCGAAAACGGCCAAGTCATCATCTCGAACCCCTCGATTGAGGGCGACCAGACGATCAAAGTGATTGAGTATGGAGAGGGTGGGTTCATTCGTGGTGTCATGAGAGGCCTAGCTCGCACCAGACGCGCGCACCACATAGGCAAAGAGCACCCCTTCTTGTTGATGGAACAAAGCAACGGCCGATTGATTCTCGAAGACCCCCAGCTCAGCCACCGAATCGAGCTCACGGCGTTTGGCCCCGACAACGTAGCAGCCTTCCGCGAACTGCTCGGCCAGGACGATTTCGACGCTTGATAGTAAAGCAGACCAACGACCGGACTATCCCACGCCTTCGGCCTATGCTCAGGCAAGCCAGTAGACAATACCTGTTCGCATGCTGACCTTGGGAGCGTTATTCGCAGTCTTCATCTGGTGGTTTAGCACCGGTGTGATCTTTTATCTGAATTCGAGGCATCCCCGCACCTATATTTGGAGTCTATCTGCTGGCATGGTCCTGTTAGTGTTGGCTCTGTTTGGAATTGC
>JBCDLQ010000430.1:0-3041 GCA_039414335.1 Pseudomonadota bacterium
ACGAGGCCGTGATCAACGGTGAGGCCGAGCCCTACCTGATCTATGAAGGCAACGCCCCGCAGCGCGCGGGCGCTGAAAACTGACGGATCATCCCATCCTGGCCCGGTAATTTGATGCATCGGGCGCTTGAATCCCGTGACGCGGGCTTCAATATATGAACCATTCGACTCTGACCATGCCATCGAAATCCGTCGATGCCGTGCGTCCGTAGTCTGTTCAAGGAATACGAACTCTTATGGAAAGCAACGCGCCAGGCGATGCCCCCCCCGTACCACCGCGTCAGCCCACGCCGGTTCTGAGCCTGCGTGATGTCGTGGTCTTCCCGCACATGGTCATCCCGCTGTTTGTCGGTCGTGAACGCTCAGTCCGCGCCCTGGAAGAAACCATGAATGTGGACAAGCAGATTCTGCTGATCACCCAGCGCGACTCGGAAGTGGAGTCGCCGGAGCCGGACGATCTGTTCGAGTACGGCACGATCGCCAGTATTCTCCAGATGCTGCGACTCCCGGACGGCACGACGAAGGTGCTGGTTGAAGGAGTCGAGCGCGTTCGCGTACGTGATCTGAGCGAGACGGAAGGCTATCTGGCCGGAAGCTGGGAATACCTGGAGTCCGAGCCGGACGACGAACGTCAGGTCGAAGTCACCCAACGCAGCCTGATGAGCCTGTTCGAGCAGTACGTGAAGCTCAGCCGCAAGATTCCGCCTGAACTGCTGACCACCCTGGCGGGCATCGAAGACTCGAGCCGTCTGGCCGATACGATCGCCGCGCATCTGGGCATCCGCAACGAAGACAAGCAGCAGATCCTCGAAACGGCGCCGGTCCTGGAGCGCATGCAGCGTCTGATGGCGCTGATCGAAGGCGAAATCGACGTGCTCAAGCTTGAAAAGCGTATTCGTGGCCGGGTCAAGACCCAGATGGAGAAGAGCCAGCGTGAGTACTACCTGAACGAGCAGATGAAGGCGATCCAGAAGGAACTTGGTGACCTGGATGAGTCCGGCAACGATCTCGGCGATCTGGAGCAGAAGATCGAAAAAGCCGGCATGCCCAAGGAAGCGCTTGAAAAGGCGCGGAGCGAATTCAACAAGCTCAAGATGATGTCGCCGATGTCAGCTGAGGCCACGGTGGTCCGGAATTATCTGGACTGGATCCTGATGATGCCGTGGAAGAAGCGCAGCAAGATTCGGAACGATCTGAAGGCCGCCGAAGCGATCCTCGAGGCTGATCATTACGGTCTGGAGCGAGTCAAGGAACGCATTCTTGAGTATCTGGCTGTGCAGCAGCGGGTCAAGAAGCTCAAGGGCCCGATCCTCTGTCTGGTCGGACCGCCCGGCGTGGGCAAGACCTCACTCGGCAAATCGATTGCCAAGGCAACCGGACGCAAGTTTGTCCGCATGAGTCTTGGCGGTGTGCGCGACGAGGCAGAAATCCGGGGTCATCGTCGCACCTACATCGGCTCGATGCCGGGCCGTGTGCTGCAAAACATGGGCAAGGTGGAGACGCGTAATCCGCTGTTCCTGCTCGACGAGCTGGACAAGATGAGCATGGATTTCCGAGGCGATCCGTCGTCGGCGCTGCTGGAGGTTCTGGATCCGGAGCAGAACAACAGTTTTGGTGACCATTACCTGGAAGTCGATTTCGACCTTTCCGAAGTGATGTTCCTGGCGACGGCAAACTCCATGAACATCCCCGGTCCGCTGCTGGATCGCATGGAAGTCATCCGCATTCCGGGTTACACGGAAGACGAGAAGCTGAATATTGCGACCCGCTATCTGTTGCCGAAGCAGATGGAACAGCATGGTCTGAAGAAAGAAGAGATCTCGGTCAGCGAAACGGCGGTCACGGACATTATTCGCTACTACACCCGCGAAGCCGGGGTCCGAAGCGTCGAACGAGAGCTGGCCAAGGTCTGCCGCAAGGTCGTCAAGGAGCTGAGTCTGGATCCTTCCTTGGGTCGACGACAGATCACCACGCGCAATCTGGATAAATATCTCGGTGTTCGTCGTTTCCGCTTTGGACGAGCCGAAGAACAGAGTGAAATCGGACAGGTCACCGGTCTGGCCTGGACCGAAGTTGGCGGTGAGCTGCTGCAAATCGAGTCTGCGGCCGTTCCTGGCAAGGGCAAACTGACCCACACGGGCCAACTCGGCAGCGTGATGCAGGAATCTGTCCAGGCTGCCTTGTCCGTGGTCCGTTCACGCGCCCAGGGACTGGGGATTGCGGGCGATTTCCACCAGAATCGGGATATCCACATCCACGTGCCCGAGGGCGCGACGCCCAAGGACGGCCCGAGCGCCGGTATCGCCATGGTGACGGCCCTGGTGTCTGTCTTGACCAGCGTGCCGGTCCGGTCCGATGTGGCCATGACTGGAGAGATTACGCTGCGCGGCAAGGTGCTGCCGATCGGCGGGCTCAAGGAAAAACTCCTTGCAGCGCTACGCGGTGGCATTCGACTGGTCCTCATTCCACAGGAAAACGAAAAGGATCTGGCCGATATTCCCGAGCGCATCAAAAAGGATCTCGAGATCAAACCGGTTCAGTGGATCGACGAAGTCCTCGAGCTCGCGCTGGTCGAGATGCCTCGAGGACCGTCTTCCGACGAAGCATCCTCTGTCGGTGGCGCGAAAGGCTCGGGCAGTTCCGAGGTCAGAGCGCACTGATTGCAGTTTTTTTGCAATAACTGGGCGCTTTGAGGGCATTTTTGGTTGATGGGGCAGAGCGCCTGAGATACCATCGTTGGTCAACAGATGGTCGGCTGCTGCCAGGGGAAGCAGTGCAGTAGCGCGGGGGCTGACCGCTGCGTGTAAATCCACAAGAATAGACATCGGAGCAACATTCCATGAACAAAACTGAACTGATCGATGCCATTGCTGATGGCGCGGGACTGACCAAGGCCGACGCACAGCGCGCCCTGGAATCCACGATCGACGCGATCACCAAGACCCTGAAAAAAGATGACACGGTTTCTCTAGTTGGTTTCGGCACCTTCTCGGTCAAGAAACGAGCCGCTCGCACGGGCCGCAATCCGGCCACCGGCGAGAC
>JBCDLQ010000431.1:0-3036 GCA_039414335.1 Pseudomonadota bacterium
CGCCGTCGGCGTGTGCGTCTGGTCCTGTATCGACGCCTAACGACGTACAACAAGGCCGACCGCTGTCCGGATGACGAGCTCAACGAGCTTTGCGGCAAAGTCGACCTTGCCAGGATCGGAATAGAAGGAAGGTTTGAGGTCCGTATCCAGTGAACCCACGGAGACCACCGTTGGTGAGTTGGCCGGTGCGTCCGTAGCCGGCTCCATGTTGCCCGTGGCCGCGATCATCAGCAGCCCCTTCGCGAGCGCCGCCGCACCGGCCTTCGTGTAGGCCTCCTGCACCGGATGCTGCCCACCGACAGACATGGAAATGACCTCGCAGTTGTTGGCAATCGCCCAGTTCATGCCGGCGAGCGTGTAGGCGCCCGCGCCACTGCCTGAATTGGTCAGCACCTTGCCAATGTAGATGTCGGCCCCGTAGGCCACGCCGTAGCGGCGCACGCCGGACGAGGCCGCCTGGGGGCCGCAGGCGATGCCCGCGCAGTGGGTGCCGTGGCCGTAGATATCGTCAATGTCTTCATTGACGAAGGAGCTGGACTGGATGGCGCGATCCTGGAAATCAGGGTGGCTGAGGTCCAGCCCCGTGTCCAGCACGGCCACCTTGATGCCCTTGCCGGAGAAGGCACTCTTCGAGACCCCACAGACCTCCAGCCCCCAGGTCAACGCGTCGATCTCCGGCGAGTCCTTGGGATCATCGCTGCTTTCGACTTTCGGTGGCTCACCGGCCAGCTCAGCGTAGATCAGCTCGGTTGCCCGCAGAAAGCCGCGCAGATAATCGGACTGGTTGTGCGCGAAGACGAAGTGCTCGTGCTCGACCGCATGGACCGCATGGTGGTCGCCAAAATGATTCTGCGCCGTGGTCTCTCGCGCTTCCATCGCATCACCACCGACCAGGGCGATGCCCAGCTCGGGAAAGACCAGCGCTTCCGCATCGCCAGCTTCGTGAAAGCGCACGGATTGATCATCAAAGTCGCGCGCATCGGCGATTCGAAAACCACTGTCCTGCAGATGCGACATTCCCGCATCCAAGTGTTCCGGGTGATAGGACACGAGATGGCGGCCGGTCATCGGCACCGGTTCGGCCTGTTGCCGCGCGTTGATCAACAGGCTTTCCACGTCCGAGGCAACGGACAGGACGTGGGGAGAAGTCGACGCGTTTGAATCGTCGTTGGCGTTGGAAGTCTGATCGCTCATGGGCTTGGGCTCGACGGGTGGTTTTGTCTGTTTTCGGCTGAAGTGATCAATTTAACCCCTTTTTGGATCCTCGCCCGTTGTTTGTTTGAAGCCCGCCGAACTGCGGGTCAGTGAACAACGAAGATGAGGACTCGACAATGAACACCCTGAATCGAAAAATCGCCCTGGCGCTGGCCGTTGCGGCCCTGGGCGGCATGGCGGCCGGCTGTGCCCCGTCTGAACAGACCAGCGATAGACCCAGCAATAGGCCTAGCGATAGCTCGGTGGTCGATCAGGCCGAAACCCGGAGCGAACCGACACTTGAAGAAAATTTTTCCGGCCGGGCCGTCGAGGTCCAGCTGCTACCGCAGGGCCAATCAGTTTCCGAAAGTGAAGCGCTGGTAAGCCATGCACGGAGGCGCCAGGAGATGACCATGGATGCGTCGGCGATGCCAATGCTGTCCAGCCCCCGCGTCATACCCGCTTCGGAGCCCGCGCCCTATCCGCATTCCACGGTCGTGGACCGGGAGAACTACGCCCCCATCGACACGAACCCGATCAAGCTAGTGAGCGAAGAACCGGTCTCGACCTTCAGCATCGATGTCGATACGGGTAGCTATTCGAATGTCCGCCGGATGCTCAACAACGGACGCCTGCCGCCACAGGACGCGGTGCGCGTTGAAGAGATGATCAATTACTTCAGCTACGACTACCCCGTTCCGGATGCCGGTGAGGCGCCATTCAGCGTGCAGGTCGAGCAGGCGATCACGCCCTGGAACGACAACACGCGCCTGCTGCAGATCGGCCTGCAGGGCTACGAGCCCGATCCCGACAGCATCCCGGCCTCCAACCTGGTCTTTCTCCTTGATGTCTCGGGTTCGATGAACTCACCGGACAAGCTGCCCCTGCTCGTCAACTCCATGAAGATGCTGACCCGCGAGCTCGGTGAAGACGATCGCGTCGCCATTGTGGTCTACGCCGGGGCCTCGGGCGTCGTCCTGGAATCCACGCCCGGCGATGAAGACGCCAAGATCGCCGCCGCCCTGGATCGCCTGTCGGCCGGCGGCAGCACGAATGGGGCAGCGGGCATCGAGATGGCCTATGCGCAAGCGCGCGAAGGATTTATCGAAGGCGGCGTCAACCGCGTGATCCTCGCCACGGACGGCGACTTCAACGTCGGCACAGTCAGCTTCGAAGCGCTGATTGATCTCGTCGAGCGCCAGCGTGACTCGGGCATCGCCCTGACCACCTTGGGCTTTGGCCAGGGCAACTACAACGATCACCTGATGGAGCAGCTGGCCGATGCGGGCAACGGCAATCACGCCTATATCGACAACCTGAACGAAGCGCGCAAGGTGCTGGTCGACGAGCTCACCTCAACGCTGCTGATGATCGCCAAGGACGTGAAGATCCAGATCGAATTCAACCCGGCCGTGGTCGCCGAGTACCGCTTGATCGGCTACGAGAACCGCCTGCTCAACCGCGAAGACTTCAACAATGACCAGGTCGACGCGGGTGATATTGGTGCCGGTCATACGGTCACCGCCCTGTACGAGATTGCCCTGGTCGGCTCTGAAGGTCAGCGCGTCGATCCCCTGCGCTATCAGAATGAAGGCCAGGCCGAGCGGGCCAGCAGCCAGTCGCGCGAATTGGCCTTCCTTCGCCTGCGCTACAAGGCGCCCGATGAAGACGTCAGCCAGCTGATCGAACAGCCGATCGAGTTCGAGGCCCGTCCTTCCATGAGCCCGCGCCTGTCCTGGGCGGCCTCGGTCGCAGCTTTTGGTCAATTCCTGTCCGGCGGCGTTCATCTGAACGGCTTCAGCCTGGCCGACATCGAAGCGATCGCTCAACCCGCCCGAGGCG
>JBCDLQ010000432.1:0-3008 GCA_039414335.1 Pseudomonadota bacterium
ATCATGTTCTTGCCGGTCATGTCGGCCACGGCTGAAATCAGCGAGCGAATCTCCGCATCGTTGAAGTTCAGAAGGTGGCCATTGTCCGAATCGACCGCTGGCTGAGCCAGTGCGTTTACGGAAAGGACCAGGGCGGCGAGCGCAAGCATCAAGCGGGAAATCATGGGTTCTGAAGACTCCGGACAATCTGTTCGATATCGGGGCGCAAGACCACTTCTCGGCCTTGTCGGTTGACGGTGATGGCCACTTCGCCTCGTGTCAGCACATCGGCAAAGAGTCCCTGAATCTGGGCCTCGGACTGCAGCGCCTGGCCGTTGATGGCCGTGACGACATCATTGACCTGCAGGCCGAGCTGGGAGAATAGCTGGGCGTTGCGTCCTGGACGGACGCGGAAACCGCCGCCGTTGACCGGCATGATCGAAATGCTGTTGGCCATGCCGCTCAGGTCGAAGCCGCTGGCGCGGGCCATGTCGGGTAAGGAAGCGATGGAGACGCTGGTCTGCGCCGGAACGCGGCGGAATCCGGGCATGTTGCCAACCATCGGGTTGGGCGTGCTGCGGGCGTTTGGATTGACCCTTGTGGCCTGCTGCCTGGAGGGCAGGCTGGTGGCACGGGCCTGGTCCTGATCGAGCGCAAGAATTTCGTTCTGACCGTTGACCGACAGAATGACCTGGTTAGACTCGATTGCTGCCAGGCGGCTGCCGTCCGGCAACTCGTCATCTACGCGATAGACGCGCTCGCCGTTGCTGCTGTCCGAGATCATGGCGTAGCCGTTCTCCCCACTGACCACACCCATGAGCCGCAGTCGCGTTCTGCTCACGGCAGTGACCTGCTGGACCGGCGTCGCGAGACGCTGGGCCTGGCCAAACAATTGCCAGCGGAACTCGCCGTTGGGGCTGGTGCTCTGGGTCATTCTTGGAATCGGCGGAACGGGGGCCGGATCGATCGTCGGGCCGCTGCTGATCAGCCAGACGATGCGCAGCATCAGCCACAGGCAGAGCAGCACCAGCAGGCCGGTGCCCAGAAGGGCTAGCCGTGCTGAAACTGCGGGTTGAAGATCGTGGGTCAAGGGACTCTAAATCCGCTGCTCAAAGCTCTCGCGAGAGTAGCACAACAGGGCCGTGAACGGCCTTCAGTTGCCGGGCTTGTTTCCGCCGCCTCTGCGGCGTCGACGCCCGCGACCACCGCCCGATCCGCGACCGGAGTGCGGCTTCTTCTTTGGCGGTGGCGATTGCAGGGTCGGGAGATCGGAAGGGTCGTGCTGCATTACCGGGAGAGCGATGTCGATGTATTCCTCGATCTCCGGCAGATGAAATGCATAATCCTCGCAGGCGAAGCTGATGGCATCACCCGTGGCACCCAGGCGGGCCGTTCGGCCGATTCGATGGACATAGTCGGCTGCATCTTGCGGCAAGTCGTAGTTGAAAACGTGACTGACGTCCGGAATGTGCAGACCGCGAGCGGCCACATCGGTGGCGACCAGAATCGGCAATTCACCATCGTGGAAGCGCTTGAGCAGCTTCTGACGTTTGATCTGAGGCACATTCCCGGCCAGCATGGCTGCATTGAACCCATTGGCCTTGAGTACGCGGGAAACCCGATCAGCCGCATGACGCGTATTGACGAAGACGATCGTGTGGCCGTCTTCCTTATCGTTGAGCAGGGCAACCAGTAGCGGCAGCTTTTCGCGGTTGGCCGGGTAGTAGACCACCTGGGTCACCCGGTCCGTCGTCATCTGTTCTTCTTCGATCCGAACGGTCTGCACATCTTCCATGTGCTCATAGGCCAGTTCCGTGACCTTCAGCGGGAAGGTGGCAGAGAACATCAGGGTCTGACGTTTGCCCGTTGGTGTCATGCGCCGGAACAGGAAGCGAATATCCGCAATGAAGCCAAGATCGAACATGCGATCGGCTTCATCGAGCACGGCGACTTCAATGTGCTTGAGGTTGTAGATGTCCTGCTTCAGATAATCGATCAATCGTCCCGGCGTGCCGATCAATACGTCGACGCCTTCAGCGATCTGGTCGCGCTGCTTGACGTAGTCGACGCCACCGTAGGCGAGCAGGAACCGCAAGCCACTGCGTTTGCCCAGCAGTTCCGCATCCCGATGGATCTGTATGGCCAATTCTCGAGTCGGGGCAATCACGATGGCTCGTGGGTTGGGTCCGGGTCCTTTCGAATCCGGTGACAGCAATTTCTTGAAGATGGCCAGCAGGAAGGCGGCCGTCTTGCCGGTGCCGGTTCTGGCCTGGCCCGCCACGTCCTGACCGGTGAGGGCCAGGGGCAGGGTTTCGGCCTGGATCGGCGTGCAGCGTTCGAATCCGGCCTCATTGAGACCGTCGAGGATGTGGGAGTCAAGTTCGAAGCTATCGAAACGAGTGTCTGTCAGGACAACTTCAGAAGAGGGTTTGTCGGACACGGAGATCGGTTTTCCTTGAATTTGGGCAGCGCTGCCTTGAGATTTGTCGCTGGTAACGCGACGACAGCGCCGTCTCGACCATCGCGTAGTATATTGATTTATGGTGTCGGTTGCCCAACACAGGCGACAAGTCCGCCGGAAAACCAATTCACCCTCGCTGTGGAGTTTTCAATGCCGGCTGACGCAACCCCACATTCAAGGAGTGTTCTAGTGAGTGACAAGATTGTTCATGTCTCGGATGGTGATTTCGAGCAGGTGGTTCTGGCTGCAGACGGTCCCGTCCTGGTCGACTATTGGGCCGAATGGTGCGGTCCCTGCAAGATGATCGATCCCATCCTGCATGAAGTGGCCGATGAGTATGACGGCAAGTTGACCATCGCCAAGGTCAACATCGACGAGAACCAGCAGATCACGGCGAAGTACAAGATTCGTGGCATTCCGACGCTGATGATTTTCGGCCATGGCGAGCCTCAGGCGACCAAGGTTGGCGCCCTGACAAAGTCTGCTCTGAAGGCTTTCGTCGACGAATCGATCTGAATCGACAGTCCTCGAGCGAGTCAGGCTCGAGCCGTCGTTGGGCCCGTCCAGC
>JBCDLQ010000433.1:0-3000 GCA_039414335.1 Pseudomonadota bacterium
GCCCACCGGTGTGTCCAATGACATCACGGTTGTCGGCTACGGCGCCTCCGACCTTGAGGATACGTTGGCCGAGCTGATTGAGCCGATGGGCCGCCGCCTCAGCCCCGATCCAAGACCAGAGGCGGGTGGCTACTACCGCTCCGACCACATCTCCTTTGCCAAGCGCGGCGTGCCGATGCTCAACATGCGTCCAGGCCTTGATCTGATGGATGGTGGGATAGAGGCTGGCCGAGCCGTGGCGGAAGACTATGCTGCCAACCGCTATCACGCAGTGACCGATGAATTCGAGGCCGATTGGGAGATGAGCGGCATGGTGGACTACATCACCATCATGGCGCAGCTGGGTTTGGCCCTGGCGAATTCGGACCAGTGGCCCAATTGGTACGAAGGCAACGAGTTTCGAGCGCTGCGGGATGCTCAGCGCGCCGGTCTGGAATAAGCTTGGGCCTGCAGGCTCCATCGTTGCCACAGGTGATTTCTCATGCCACCGCCGATGGAATCGAGGTGCTCGATCGTATAGGCGAGTCGGAGGTCAACCTCAGTCTCTGGCAGCGCCCGGCTGATCCCGTGGTTGAACAAGAGTTGTCTGCTCTGGAGGCAGATTCCCTGCCGGATGTCCGTTGCTGGACATCATCCACCTCATTCGATGACGACGTTCATCTGCTTCTGAAGCAAAGGCACCTGGACCCGGAGGATTTCAAACAATGGCGTTTGGATCTGGCCCGTATTGCCAAGTCGTTTTTTGCGTTGAGTGAAGAGCGAAAAGTAGCGCTGCGGCTGGAGACCACCGACGGAGATGGCTGTCGCCGCTTTCATGTTGATCGAACGCAACTGCGTCTGCTGTGTACCTACCGTGGCCCTGGGACCGAATGGCTGAAGAATGAGCAGGTTGATCGTGTTGCACTGGCGAACTTCAGACCCAACGAATGCGTCCTTCAGAATGGAGAAGCATCAACATTTGAACCCTTCTGGGTGGGAATCCTGAAAGGAGAGTCGTTTCCAGGGAACGTCGGTAATGGACTGGTCCATCGGTCTCCGCCGGTCTCAGGTACGGATCAAGTCCGCGTGCTGTTTTGCCTGGATTGTTAGGTTTGCCTGGATTGTTAGGTTCGCCTTTACGGGAATGCCCCGGGTTGGCTGATCTCTAGCGCGAGACAGTTGCTTAGTGATCTTCGACCAGCGTTAGTCTGAAGGTGACCGGTACTGCTGGGCTGATCGAGGGTAGGCCGGCGATTTCGCGCAGGGCTTCGACGCCTTCACCAAGACCGAGCATGTCGGCGTTAAGCGTCAGGGGTTGCATGCTCGTAACCAGCAGCTTGTCGTCGGCGAGCCGGGCGACCACCGCCTGGACCGTTAGCATCGATGTGCGTCCGCTCAATTCAAGTTGAGCTTCGGCGGCGATCTCGGTCTGCTCACCCACAGCCAGCGCGCGAAACGGTGCGAGATCCAGCTGCGCCGACAGTTTGGCTTCCGGGTGTTTGGCCGTATCGAAGAGCATTTCGCGCATACGTTCGTTGCGGATCGGGATCAACGTTTCAACGCTGTCGAGATTGATCACCAGTTCGAACTGGCCGTCATTCGCCAGCACGCCCTGCAACTCTCCAAAATGATGAACTTCCGCGATCGTGCCTGCCTTGATCGAGACGAAGGACAAACGCGATTGCTCATTGTCGATCGTCCAGTTGCCCAGGGCAGCGGGTGCCAAGCAGACCAACGATAGCGCCAGAAATACAGTCAGGAAACGATGCATCACGCCCTCCAGCTTCCAATGATCAGATGTAAGGAAAGAAGATACCGTCCAAAAGGGGAGCGAACGTGAAGCCAGAGTTCTGCGATCGTAATCGGGTCGAGGCAACGGACCTAAGTGACTGGCCTTCTTCGCAATGCCAACTCTGCTAGCTCGGTATGATGCCAGCAGTATTCGTACGGAAACGATTGATGATTTATTGCATTGGAACAATCGGGGCGGGCGCCAGTAGAATGGGCGTGATTCTGAGCATCGTCCTGTTGACGGCCTGTGCGACGAGCGAGCCACAGCTCGATCGCTTCGAGTCCTGGACAGCTGAGGAAAACCGTCTTTCGGCGGCTGGCGTCGATCGCATTCAAGCCTTTCTGGAAGAGAACGGCTCGTCCTCCTTCTTGATCGTCTACCAGGGCAAGGTTGCCTACCAATATGGCGATATCCACAAGAAGCACCTGATCCACAGCATTCGCAAACCGCTACTCAGCCTGCTTTATGGGCTGGCGGTAGCATCTGGTCAGATCGACCTGGATGAAACGGTTGCAACGCTGAATCTGGAAGAGCCTGGCGTTCCCTTCAGTTCGCAGGAAAGGGGTGCGACCGTGGCCCAACTCCTCCAGTCACGTTCCGGCATCTACCTGCCGGCGGCCGCCGAAACCGCCAACATGGCAGAGACCCGGCCCGAGAGGGGTAGCCATGCACCGGGTGACGCGTACTACTACAACAACTGGTCTTTCAACGCCGTCGGGACCGTATTCGAGCAGAAAACGGGTCAATCGATCTACGACGCGTTCAACGAGACCTTTGCCCAGCCTTTGGGTATGACTCGATACACCCATCAGATCGACTCATTCACGCTGGAGTCCGGAGCTGGCGATGAGGCCTTGCAGCTGGGCGGACTTGACGGTTTCTATCTGCTCGAGCCGGATCGATCACGACACCCGGCCTATCACTTCCGCCTATCGGCTCACGATCTGGCCTTGATCGGGCAGCTGGTCGCCAATGACGGGGAGTGGAATGGAGAACAGCTCATCCCCAGGGAATGGATCGAACAGAGCACCGACTGCTATTCGCTCATCAACGAGAATCTGGGCGGCGGTCGTTCTCTGTGCTACGGGATGATGTGGGAAACCGTTCAGAACGAGAACGGCGAGCCAATTTCATTTGTCCATACGGGCCTGGGAGCGCACATGCTCTATGTCAACCCGATGCACCAGAATCAGATCAGCGCTGGGGTAGACATAGAGCATGTGCGCTCC
>JBCDLQ010000434.1:0-2982 GCA_039414335.1 Pseudomonadota bacterium
CCCGACAACCCTGACCTGCTGTTGGCTTCGAGCTATCAGCGCCGCCGCCACGTGTGGACCCTGATCAACGGTGGTCCGGGCAGCGGCATCCATCGGTCTACCGACGGTGGTCAGACCTGGACCGAGATCAGCGCTGGTCTGCCGAGCGAGCCCATGGGCAAGATCGGCATCGCCTTCTCTCCCGCACGGCCAGATACGGTCTATGCCATCATCGAGTCCGACGGGCCCGGGGAGGGCACCTATCGCTCCACTGACTTCGGCGTCAGCTGGGAAAAGCGGTCGAGCTACGTGGCGGGGAGTCCCCAGTACTACAACGAGTTGATTGCTGATCCCGTCCACCCGGACCGCGTCTACTCGATGGATACGTTTCTGATGGTCACTGATGACGGTGGCGTGAACTGGTCGCGAGTCGGTTATGCCCACAAGCATGTCGATGAGCATGCGCTGTGGATCAATCCCGAAAATACGGATCACCTGATTACCGGCAACGATGGTGGGATCTATGACAGCTTCGATCGCGGTGCGAACTGGCGACATGTGGAGAACCTGCCGATCACCCAGTTCTATCGCGTGACGCCAGACAACGACGAGCCGTTCTACAACGTCTACGGCGGAACCCAGGACAACTCGACGCTGGGTGCGCCCTCACGAACCACCTTCAACTACGGCATCGCCAACTCCGATTGGGTGGTGACGCTGGGTGGTGACGGTTTCAAGACGCAGATCGACCCGACCAATCCGGATGTTGTCTACTCCCAGCTGCAGTACGGCATGCTGGCGCGTTTTGATCGCACGACGAGCGAGCGGGTGCTGATCACCCCAATGCCTGGTGTGGACGAGGACAACTACAAGTGGAACTGGAACTCGGCCTTCATCATCAGCCCGCACGATCCGCAGCGCTTGTACTTCGCGGCCGAGAGCATCTTCATGTCCGAAGACGGCGGCAATGCCTGGAGTCGCTTCAGCCCAGATATAACGCGCCAGCACGATCGAAAAGAACACGAGGTCAAGGGTCGGGTCTGGAGCGTCGATGCGGTGGCCAAGAACGACTCGACTTCCATGTACGGCAGCATTATTTCGCTGTCCGAGAGCCCGCTGATCGAAGGGCTGATCTATGCAGGCACTGATGACGGGCTGATTCAGGTTACCAACAACGGTGGTGAAAGCTGGACCCGTCATGATGACTTCGGGCGCGTGCCGGACATGACCTTCGTTAGTGACCTCGCCGCTTCCCTGCATAATGAGGACACGGTTTTTGCCACCTTCAACAACCACAAGCGGGGTGATTTCCGGCCGTACGTCTACCGGTCGAATAATCGCGGACGTTCCTGGACGTCGATTAGCGGCGACCTGCCGGAACGCGGCAATGTCCACACGATTGTTCAGGATCATGTCGAGCCTGATCTGCTGTTTGTCGGCACCGAGTTCGGCGTCTACTACACGCAGAACGGCGGTGAGAATTGGCACGAGATCAGCGGTGGAATGCCGACGATTGCCGTGCGCGACCTGGAGATTCAACGACGCGAGAATGATCTTGTGATCGCGACATTCGGACGGGGAATCCGCATCCTCGATGACTACCGTGCCCTGCGGACCCCGGCAGTGGACGTGGCCGACAGCGAAGCCACGATGTTTCCGGTTCGCGATCCCTGGATGTATGCCGTCGAAAACGTCTATGGTTATGGCACCAAGGGCTTTCAGGGTGAGACCTTCTACACGGCAGACAACCCCGCATTTGGTGCGGTCTTCACCTACTACCTGCGAGATGGCTACAGGAGTCTGCGCGATCAGCGGCTGGCCGAAGAGGGAACGCGTCGCGCCGACGGTGAAGACAATCCCTATCCCTCGTGGGATCGTCTGCGTGACGAGAGTCGCGAAGATGCGCCCGAAGTGCTGATCGAAATCTACAACGACAGCGGTGAGGTCGTGCGACGCGTCACCGGACCGACGGGCAAGGGCCTGCATCGAGTGGCCTGGAACCTGCGCACGCCGGCACCTGATCCGGTTCAGCTGGGCGGTAGCGGGGCGCGCGCACCCTGGGACAGCGAGCCCCAGGGCGTGTTCGTTGCGCCAGGTGACTACACCGCCCGAATCTTCAAGCGAGTGCAAGGGGAGACGGAAGCCCTGACCGAGCCCGTTGCCTTCACGGTCAAGGCGCTGGATCGCGGCTTGTTCCGACCGGACTCGCTCGACGCTCATGCAGAGACCATGCAGGCCGCGGCCAATCTGAGTCGGGCCGTTCAGGGTGCGGGTCGCGCACTGGGCGAACTGCGCAGTCGCGCCTCACATCTGGCCGTCGCACTGCGGGATACGCCGGATCTCGATCCCGCGCTTCGAGACCGCCTTGATGGCATTGATGGTGAGCTGTCAGAGCTGAGTGTCTTGATGTTTGGCGACAACGTACGCAGTGGTGCCAATGAGCCCAGCCCGATGGGGCTGTCAGGCCGCATGGGCATGTTTGCCTGGGCGCATGGAGATGCCTTGGCCGCGGTCACCGACAACCAGGCGCAGTCTTTGGCCATCGCGCGCTCGCAGTATGGCCTGGTCGAAGAGTCGCTCAGATCAGCTGATGCAGCGCTCATCGAGCTGGAAGACGCTATTGCCGGCAAGGCGCCATGGACACCGGGTCGGATTCCCAGTCTGAACGACTAAAACTGCCAAAGGAAGATGATCAGAAACGGCTCGCCGAGTGTGAGCCGTTTTTTTGAAATTAAGTTTGACTTTATGGCGCACATTTGACGCTGCTCTCGCATGGGACTTTAGATACGGTGCGGGAGTTCTAAATGAAAGCGACGATTGCCTTTACCTTGGGTACATTGATTTGCAGCCTGTCTTGGGCGGGCACATCGATCTGGACCTTGGGTAATAGCCCGACAACTGAGGTCTTCAATGGGGTTTCGTCACCCGATGGCGATTTCTATGTCGGTGTTGGAAACAATGGCACCATTGTTCATTTTGACAACGGCGATGACGGCACGCTGA
>JBCDLQ010000435.1:0-2976 GCA_039414335.1 Pseudomonadota bacterium
ATCCCGACCACTCCGGGGACTTCGGGCCAGAGCCTGATCACCGTTGACATCACCAACCCACTCAACGAAACCGCGATCGCTGATTTCTTGCTCACGGTAGGAACGCCCGGTAGTGGCGGGCCTCTAATCAACGGTGGCGCCGGCATTCAGCCTCAGTTTGTGACCGAAAGCCAGCGAATCGATATTCCCTTTCAGATCAGCGATCCCACCGAAGCTGCCGCTAGCCTGATCGTTAATGCGATCTCCAGCGATCAAGCACTCATTTCCGACAACCAATTACAGCTGTTGGGCAACGGTGAAACTCGCTTACTGAGAATCAACACTCGCAACGACATCACGGGCGTCGCACAGATCACCGTGATCGTCAGCAACGCTTCGGGATTGAGTACCCAGGCACCCTTTGAGATCACCATTCGGCCAAGAGGCGGACCGCTGCTCAATTTCGGCATACCCTTTGAGCCTCAAATTGGATCGCCGGGCCAGCTCGTCGAGTGGCAGGTTACCGTGGGCGACACCGTGGACCCGCCGAATGCGCTACAGCTCAGCGCGAGCAGCCTCGACCCCGATGTCCTCCCGGATTCTGCTATCAGCCTGTTCGGCAGCAGTGCAACGCGACTGGTGCGGGCCAGAATTCCCCAAAATGCAGAAGCGGGCTCAGTCGAAATCGAACTCGAGCTGGTCAACACCCAGGGCCTGAGTGCAACAGGTACTCTTGAACTGATCATTGAAATTCCAGATGGGCCGATCATCAACCGTGACGAACCCATACCCGACCAAGTCTTGATACCCGGCACGACAACCGTCATCGATGTGCCGATTGAATCCAGGGACGGCGAGCCTGGCATTTTCGACGTCGTCGTGTTCTCACTTGACCAGTTGGTGTTGCCGGACGAAGCCCTTCGATTAATTGGAGAAGGCGAAGATTTCCAGTTGGAAATCGATATCGATCAGGGCCAACCCGGCACGACCATCATCGTGATCAGAGCGACCGGTCCCGATGGCGGCGTCACCGAAACCAGCTTCGAAATCACGATTGACAATGAACCAACGGACCTTGAGTTGATGGCCGAGCCGATCGATCTGGCATTCGGTGATCAGCGTTTCTCACGAATCACCGTTGAAAACACCGGTGACAACCGAGCTCGAAATATCGACCTGCGCTTGAATGCGGGTGGACAGATCACGTTGATCTCGACCCTCTCTCAAGCCAGTGGTTGCTCAGTCGACGATGGCAACACGGTCAGCTGCGAGGACCGCTATGGTGCAGGTTGGGATTGCCAGGGTAGCCTCGACGCCCGGCGATGTCGAATCGATGGGCTTTCCGCCCAAGGTCAGGCCATCCTGTTGCTAGGCGTCAGTGACGGCGTTGCTGGCAGCGTGCTGGTTGAGGTCGAAGCGGATAACGCCGAGCCCAGCAGCACTTTGATCGACGAGGGGGAATGATCGATGTCGACTCGTATTTGCCACAAGACCAACTGCTGGTTGAGGGTGTCACTTATGGCCCTGTTGTTGTCCATGCTCCCTGGCACAAGCTGGGCTCGCAGCACCGGCGAGACGCTGCTGGGCTGGGTCAGCAAGAACGGCCAGGTCAGCATCAGCCGAGGCTCGACACTGAGCAGCGAACTGAATTGTGACGGCAACCCGGAGCTGGCCTTTTCTTTCGCAGAGACCGCCAGTCCGGGGCTTCTGACCCTGAATCTTGATGGACCGAGAGAAGGACAGATCGCCGTTGAAATCATGATTACTGGCACCTGCGGTATGGGAACGGCCAGCTTCAGCTATTTCCATGACTCGGAAATTGGGCTGCCCGGATTCGGTCCAGGAATCAATGTCTCTCCAGCGGCGACGCAGATCACTCTGCCACTGCAGGTTGGCGCTGCGCAACAGTTCATCATTAACTATCAGATGGAGGGCGATCGCGCCCTATCGAGTCGCTGGCGCCTGATCGGTGAGCAGATCACCTTTATCATTGATCAGACTCTGGGACAGGCCAGTCGACGGCGTGCTCTTGCGCAAGTCAATTTCCGAGGGAATGTCGTCATTCCAGACGATTTCACTGGTCGGCAGCTTCGTCGCTTGCGCGAGTCGGGTATCGCCCTGAACCGCGCTTGCCGGCGTGCCAGCGAGGGTGGCCCCCTCGACCGGGTCTGCCAGTCCATCGAAGAAAGCGCCAACACCGTTGAGCTGCAGGAGCGCGCAGCCCGTGCTTTCGACACCAACGCCGCATCTGCCATTGCCACTGGCGCCGAGCAAGGCGGACAGATTCAGAATCGAAACGTCACACAGCGAATCGCCGAGCGTCGGGGTGGCAGCCGAGGCTTCAGCGCGAGTGGCCTCAGCCTGAGCTATGCGGGCCATCGCTTCGACCAGCGTTTCTTACCGATGAGCTTGCAGAGCAACGACAACGGCGGCAGTTCGCTGTTGGGTGAGCGCTGGGGAGCATTCCTCAATGGCGACATCGCAATCGGTGAACGAGACGATCGCGAAAAGGACCCCGAAGTCGACTTTGAACGCTGGGGCATCACCGCGGGAATCGACTATCGCTTTGACAGCGGCAGCATCCTCGGCGCTCTCCGGTGTGCCCGCTGCATCGAACGCCGTGTCATCTGCGCTCACCCCGATCAGCCCGAGGACGGTGTCGAGCGGCACCTCCGACCCCGTCTCGGCAAGGATGCGGGTCAAAACGCCACCGCACGGCGCTTCCACCTCCGTCGCGGCCTTGGCGGTCTCCACCACCACAATGAGGTCGCCTTCCGCGACCGTGTCGCCCACCGACACAGTCCATTCGTTCACGACGACCGCCTCCATGTATTCCCCAGCGACGGCGCCGATGCGGATGGGCGTGGCCATGGGCGCGTCCGTCCTTCCGCAGGTTCACGCGAGGGTCGCGCGCGCCGCGGCGGCGATCTTTTCCGCGTTCGGCAGCACCGCAAGCTCAAGCGGCTCGGAGTACGGGATCGGCATGTCTGGCATCGC
>JBCDLQ010000436.1:0-2962 GCA_039414335.1 Pseudomonadota bacterium
GGCCTCCGGCAGCGACGGGTCAGTTTAGCGCCTCTTTCAGGCTTTCTTGCCGCTGGACTTCTTGGCCTTGGTGGTTTCACCGAAGGGGAAGAAGGAAGAGAAGTCCATGCCTTTGGCAAACTCCTGAGACAGTTCCGTGAACTGGTCACGAGAGTCCGTGCCGATGCTGGTCAGGGCTTCCAAGTGGGTGCTGACGGCTTCGGCGTAGTCCTTGAATACGCCGGACTGTGAGGCAATGAAGTCGCTGGGGCTGGCGACATCGGCGGTGGCCGAGAAGCGCTGCTTGTTCATTTCCAGCATCTTCTCCACCGTGTCCAGGTTGGCACGGACCGACTTGTCGATGGTGTCCATCCAGATATTCTGGGCTTTCTTGACGTCTTCAAAAATCTTGTTGCTCATGATGATGTCCTATGGAGAGGATGAATTTGTGCGCTGCACAAACACGGTAACCCAGTTGTTTGTGCAGTGCAACAAAAATCATGAATTTCGAGCAATCGACGTCAGTCCGACTCAGTACATGTGTTGGCCACCGTTGATCGACAGGGTCGATCCGGTGATGAAGCCAGCTTCCTTGCTGACCAGGAAGTCCACGGCTCGCGCGATCTCTTCGGGCTGCCCGAGGCGACCGACGGGAATCTTCGCCACGATCTTCTCGAGGACTCGCTCCGGGACCTTGGCGACCATGCTGGTTTCGATATAGCCGGGCGCGATCGCATTGACCGTGATGCCAGAGCGTGCGCCTTCCTGGGCCAGTGCCTTGGTGAAGCCATGGATACCCGACTTGGCGGCTGCATAGTTGACCTGGCCGTATTGCCCGGCCTGGCCGTTGATCGAGCCGATATTGACGATTCGGCCATACTCCCGCTCGCGCATGCCGTTGATCACGGCGTGGCACATGTTGAAGCAGGAACTCAGGTTGGTCTGGATCACGTCCTGCCAGCGCTCGGGCGTCATGTTGTGCAGGGTGCCGTCGCGGGTGATGCCGGCGTTGTTGATCAGGACATCAACCGGGCCGACTTCCGCTTCGACTCGGGCCACGCCGGCGGCGCAGGCCTCGAAGTCCGAGACGTCCCACTGATCGATGTGAGCACCTGTTGCCTCGGCGAAGGCCTTGGCTGATTCGTGATCACCGCCATAGGTGGCGGCCACTTTGAAGCCGGCGTCGATCAGTGATTTTGAAATGGCGGCTCCAATTCCGCGTGTGCCTCCGGTGACGATTGCAACTTGGCTCATGCTCTACTCCCGAGTAGTGGATCGTTGTTGTTCAAGCATTGTGGCGGAGCTGAATGACGGAAGAATTGCGCTGAATCAAGCTTTCGTGACTTGTTCGGACGCCCAGTGGACGAGATGTTCCGCCGACAGGGGTTTGCTGTAGAGGAAGCCCTGCACCCACTGACACCCATGTTGTCTCAGGATGGGAATCTGGGCCGCCTGGTCGACGCCTTCGGCAATGACATCCAGCTTCAGGTCGCCGGCCATGCTCAGGATGGCTGCCACGATCGCTTCGTCTTCGCTGTTGCTGGCAATGTCGGAAACGAAGGAACGGTCGATTTTGAGGCCGGCAATCGGGAATCGCTTGAGATAGGCCAGGCTGGAATATCCTGTTCCGAAGTCGTCAATCGTGACGCGGATGCCGAAGCGGCTGATTTCATCGATCATGCCGCCGGCCTGTTCCGCGTCTTCCATCAGCGCGCTTTCCGTCAGTTCGATCGCCAGGAATTCAGGCGGAATCCGATGGCGAGATAGCGCCTGCTTGAGGGAATCAAACAGGGTGCCTCGCCAGAACTGCACCGCGGATACGTTGATTGACAGTGCTGTGTCGCCCAGCGGTCCATCCCGCCATTCGGCGAGCTGGCGACAGGCACGGTCGATGACCCAATCGCCGATCTTGACCATCAAGGCGCTTTGCTCGGCAACGGGTATGAATACGCTGGGCGAGATTGATCCGCGAACAGGATGAGTCCAGCGCAGCAGGGCTTCCAGTCCGATCAGCCGTCCGCTGTCGAGATCGATCTGGGGCTGATAGTGCAGCTCGAATTCATCATTGAGCAAGGCGTCCCGCATGTCGTTTTCCAACAGCAGGCGCTCATGGGCCCGCCGATTCAACTCGGCGGTGAAGAACTGGAAGTTCGAACGACCTTTCTCCTTGGCCAGATACATCGCCGCATCGGCGTTTCGAATCAGTTCCGGCCCTGAAGACGCGTCGTCGGGGAAGAGTGCGATACCGATGCTGCTTGAAATGTTGAGCTCGTGGGCGTCGATGCGGAAGGGAATGGACAGCAAGGTCAGTAGTCGTCGGGCGGCCTGGCCGGCTTCTTCTGCCGATGCGGGATTCATCACGATCAGAAACTCGTCGCCGCCCTGACGGCTGAGCAGATCGCCGTCTCGAAGTTCCTTGCGCATGCGTCGTGCGACTTCCGTCAGCAGGCGATCGCCCAGTTCGTGGCCCAGGGAGTCATTGATGGTCTTGAAATGATCCAGGTCGACGAAGAGCACGGCCAGACCCAGCTCCTGGCGCTGGGCCATGGAAATGCTCGTGGCCAGATGATCATTGAGCATGGTGCGGTTGGGCAGGCCCGTCAGCGCGTCATAGTGGGCCAGCTGAAAGACTTCGCGCTCGGCCTGTTTGCGCTCCGTGATGTCATAGATCGCACCGTCGAAATGATGGATTCTGCCGTCAGCGTCGCGGCTCGCCACGACGTTGTTGATGCCGATGAAGAGGGAACCATCAGCGCGAACAAACTCGATTTCCGCGTCGTTGTAGAAGCCTTCGCTTTCGAGTAGCCGCAACAGCTCGTCCCGCTTTTCCGGGTCGGCGAAAAGATGGCGGCCGGAATCGGCAATCATGGCCTCAGGCGTGGGGTAGCGAAACATCTGGGCCAGTGCCCGGTTGGCATAGACCAGACCCTCTTCTGGCTCTGCGCGATAGATGCCCTCGAAGATGTTGTTGGTGATCGAAGAA
>JBCDLQ010000437.1:0-2953 GCA_039414335.1 Pseudomonadota bacterium
CGCGGCCACCCTGCTCATCCCCCTGGCACCGCTGGATGAAGCCGCGCTCGAAACGCTCAGCCCCTCGGTGCAATCGCTCTTGGGTCAGCTGGCAAAGCTCACGCATTTCGGTCGCACCTATCTACCGAGTGACGGCAGTCGAGCTGAAGGCCTGCGCCGATTACTGCTGGCGCTGGTCGCCGACATGCGCGTGGTGCTGATCGCACTGGCCTGGCAGCTGGCCCGCCTGCGACAGGCTCGCAAGCTCTCTACGGACGTGCGTCGAGCGCTGGCCCACGAGACACAGGTCATCCACGCACCACTGGCCAATCGACTGGGTATCTGGCAGTTGAAGTGGGAGCTGGAAGACCTGGCCTTCCGCTATCTCGAACCCGAGACCTATCAGGAAATTTCAAACCTGGTGGCAGAGCGCCGGTCCGACCGCGAGGCCTTTATTGGCGACTTCATGGACAAGCTGCAGTCCGCAGTCGGCCAGCAGAGCATCAGGGCCGAGGTGTCCGGTCGGGCGAAACATATCTATTCAATCTGGCGCAAGATGCAGCGCAAGGGTCTGGACTTCAACGAACTGTTCGACGTTCGCGCCGTGCGCGTACTCGTCGACAGCGTGACCGAGTGCTACGCGGTGCTGGGGCTGGTCCATACGCACTGGCAGCCGGTTCCCGGCGAGTTCGACGACTACATCACCAACCCGAAAGCCAACCTCTACCAGTCGCTGCACACGGCCGTTTCCAGCGACAGCGGCAGGGTGGTCGAGGTGCAGATCCGAACCCACGACATGCACGAGCACGCGGAGCTCGGGGTTGCTGCCCACTGGCGCTACAAGGAAGGGGGTCCGCGCGACAACGCGCTCGAGCAGCGCATCGGCGTCATGCGTCGGCTGCTCGAGGGTCAGGACGATGATGCCGATCTGCTCGAGGGCTTCGACAATGAAACTCGCGAGGATCGAGTTTATGTCCTGACGCCGCAGGGTGACGTCAAGGACCTGGCTGTCGGCGCGACGCCGCTGGACTTCGCCTATCTGGTACACACGGAAGTCGGGCATCGCTGCCGCGGTGCCAAGGTCAACGGCCGCATCGTGCCCCTGACCACGGTGCTGGAGAACGGCGATCGCGTAGAAATCCTAACCGCCAAGGAACCGCGTCCCTCACGCGATTGGATGAGCCCTCGCCTGGGCTATATCCGGACCGCCCGCGCAAGGTCCAAGGTTCGTCACTGGTTCAAGCAGGCCCATTACGACGACAACCTCCAGGAAGGACGACAGGCTATCGAAGGCGAATTCAAGCGCCTTGATCTGCCCCTGGAATCACTTGAAGACATCATCGGCAACTTCAACTTCAAACAGGTTGATGATCTGCTCGTGGCCGTGGGCAGTGGTGACCTGACGACCGGCCAGATCGCCGGTGCTGTGGAGCGTCTGCGCGCCTCTCGCCAACCCACGGAAGCCAAGCTGACCGTTCATGATCCGGTCCAGCCCGATGACGATCCCGATGACATCCAGATCGAGGGCGTTGGCAAACTGATGCACCAGATGGCGACCTGCTGCCAGCCGGTCCCAGGCGATCCCATCGGCGGCTACATCACCGTCTCGCGTGGGATCAGCATTCACCGCCAGGACTGTCGGCAGTTCCTCAACCTGAGCAGCCGGCATCCCGAGCGCATCCTGACCGTGCAATGGGCTCGACGCTCTCGCGGACGCTATCCCGCTCGCATCCTGCTCGAAGCCCTGGACCGACGAGAATTGCTGCGCGATCTCGGCACACTGCTGGCCCACGAAGCCGTCAACGTCAGCGCCATGAACACGCGCCGTGATGATGACGACCATCAACTGGTGATCGAATTGACCGTGCAGGTTGAGGACTTCGATCAACTGGCCGTGCTGCTGGGCAAGATGCAGTCCATTCCCAACGTCACCAGCGCCCGGCGCCTGCGCAATCTGTGATTCGAATCCAATGACCACCGCAACGCCATTGATGACCGTAGTGATCCCGAACTGGAACGGGGCCCACCACCTACCCGAATGCCTGGCGTCACTGGAGCAACAGACCTTCAGGAACTTCGAGACCGTGCTTGTCGACAACGGCTCCAGTGATGACTCCCTGGCGCTGCTGGCCAAGGATTATCCCTGGGTGACGGTCATTGCCCGCGGCGACAACGGCGGCTTTTCCACCGCCGTCAACGAAGGCATCCGTCGAGCCGAATCGGAGCTGGTGGTCCTGCTGAACAACGACACGCGGGCCGACCCGAACTGGCTGGATGTACTGCAGGACGGCATGCGCCGATACCCAGAGGCCAGCATGGGCGCCTCGCGGATGCTGCTCTATGATCCGCCCCACGATGTCGACTCGGCCGGTGACGGCTACTCACTGAGCGCCGGCGCCGGCTACAACCTGGCGGCCGGTGAAGCGCGTGACAGCGTGGACGAGGATGCCTGGGTCTTCGGGGCCTGTGCGGGTGCAGCGGTGTACCGGCGCGCCCTGTTCGATGACATCGGCTTGTTCGACGAAGACTTCTTCCTGGTCTTCGAAGACGTGGATATGGACCTGAGAGCCCAGGTCGCCGGCCATCGCTGCATCTATTTGGCCGACGCCATCGTCTACCACAAGCGCGGCGCATCAACCGATAACGCCAGCATGGAAGTGATCGCGCGATCATGGCGAAATACCCTTTGGGTGGCCGGCAAGAACCTGCCCCTGCCCTTGTTCGCCTTCTGGCTGACCTGCTTCGGGCTGCGCATGATCCGAATGTTCGGTATGGCGATCCTGTTCCGGGGCTGGAAGAAGATCCGGCCCGCGGCGACGCCGAAGAACGTCGAGGGCACGCCCGCACCCAGCTGGCGACAGGGTGTGATCAACACCTGGTACTGGCCGGCACTGAAGCGGGCCCTGACCACCCTGCCCAGAAAGCGTCGCGAAGTGCGCAAGCTTCGCCGACTGGGCACCTTCCGCCTGCTGCC